>CAYNQW010000037.1:0-13870 GCA_964399415.1 uncultured Hyphomicrobiales bacterium | reverse complement strand
TTGAAGACGATATGGAACGGGCGCGGCAATCGGCTCAAGAAGCCGAAGATATGCGCTTAGCCTTCGAAAAGAACTTGGCTGATGCTCGCAGTGAAGCGGCGGAAAAAACCCGGGCGACGCTGGCGAAAGCCAAACTCGAAGCTGAGGAAAAAAACGCCGCTGTGGGCAAACGCTTGGCCAGTAAAGTTGCGAAAGCCGAAGCCAAAATCATGGAATCCCGCGCTGCAGCCTTGGCAGAATTGGATGATGTGGCGACAGCCTCAGCCATTGATGCCGCCGCCAGCCTCGCCGGTGTTAAAGTGACAAAGACTGACGCGAAAAAAGCGGTGAAAATCGCGGCAAAATCAATGCCAGCAATGGAGCAGAACTAATGGCTGCTGAAAATGGACCACTGATTAACGAAGGCGTATGGGTCGCGATTTCATTCGTGGCTTTTGTCGGGCTTGTCTGGAAAAAAGCAGGCTCTGCCCTGAGTGAGATGCTGGACAAGCGCGCGAATGACATCAAAACCAACCTTGATGAAGCCCGCACCTTGCGCGAAGAAGCCCAGGCTGAATTGAAGAAATACCAGAAACTCAGCCGTGAAGCCGCGGAACAAGCCGAACAAATCACGGCCAACGCCATGGCTGCTGCTGATAAAATTCGCCAAGACGCGGAAAAATCTGCTGAAGCCTCCATCCAGCGCAAAGAAGATCAGGCCGCGGCCAAGATCAAAGCCATGGAAGATGAAGTGGTGGCAGAATTGCGTTACCGCGCTGCCGAATTAGCCACTGCGGCGGCGGCTGAATTGATCAAAGAAAAACTTGATCAAAAAGCCGCGTTGTCGCTGGTAAAATCAGACATCGAAAACATTAAGAAACTGGGATAATCCCATCTTCTTTTATGAAAAACCCGCCTTCTGGCGGGTTTTTTTATGGGCTGATTTTATGTTATTGCGCGTCTATCTTTCGGCCCAAGCCCATGACCACCCGCGTCCCGCTAGGGATCTGGTCTTTCACGCTAAACATTGGCCGTGACGCGGCGATAAGGCCAGGGATGAAGCCCGTGAAGTTATGCTCAGACCGCCCCACCACCTGACCATCCGCATCGACAAAGGCTAGGGTCAAATCAAACGGCACTTCTTCCACCTTGCCATAGACGCTAAGATCGCGGCGCATGATCACCGCAAAATCAAGTTTCATCTTATAGCCACCATCGCTCGGCACGCATTGCGCCAGCACATCATCAAATCGAATGGTGATGGCATGACCTGTTGCAGGCGATGTGGTGATGATATTTTCTGCCCCCGCCACGGCTTTGACATCCGGGCAAGCGGTGTATTCAGGCTCAAAACTTGAGCAAGCGGAAAGCCCCATAAGCGCTAGCCCCGCGACCGTCAATTTTGAAATGGATTGCTTCCCCATCATGCCAGCGCATCCTCTATACAGATCAGGTTAAATGTCACTGCCATGACAGTATCCGCTTTCGTGCTGTCTTTCAAGTTGACCACAGCCAAAACTTCAAGCAAAACAGGGCATGGTTGAAACGCAACAAACATCCCCTTTGCCCCCTCACACCAAAACGATTCGACTGGCCGGTCCACGAGGGTTTTGCGCCGGTGTTGATCGGGCGGTCAAAATTGTGGAAGTGGCTTTAGAAAAGTTTGGCGCGCCGGTCTATGTCCGCCATGAAATTGTCCATAATAAATTTGTGGTTGATGGCCTCGCCGCTAAAGGCGCGGTGTTTGTCGAAGAACTTGACGACATCCCTGATGATGCGCCGGTGGTGTTTTCAGCCCATGGGGTTGCAAAAGCGGTAGTGGCTGAAGCACAACGTCGCAACATGGTGGCTGTCGATGCCACCTGCCCCTTGGTCACAAAAGTGCATATCGAAGCGCATCGCCATACCAGAGAAGGCTATCACATCCTGTTGATTGGCCATGCCGGTCACCCTGAAGTGGAAGGCACGATGGGTCAAGTGCCTGATGGCGAGATGACGCTGATCGAAACCGCCGAAGATGCTCGAACAGTAACGCCACCCGAAGGCATCCCACTTGCCTTTGCCACCCAGACCACGTTATCGGTGGATGACACGGCGGAAATGATCGGCATTTTGAAAGAACGTTTTCCGAAGATGAAAGGCCCGCGTGGTGAAGATATTTGTTACGCCACCACCAATCGCCAGCAAGCCGTCAAAGCCATCGCTCAAGACGCTGATTTGGTCTTGGTGATTGGGGCTGAAAACTCATCCAATTCTCAGCGTTTGGTGGATGTTGCCCTGCGAGGGGGCGCCAAAGCCGCGCGTTTGATTGCTGATGCCTCATTCATCCCATGGGATGCGGTGGATCAATCCCTTAAAATTGGCATTTCCGCTGGCGCGTCAGCCCCTGAAGTCTTGGTTGATGAGGTGATCGCCGCCATCGCCGCGCGCTATCCGATCCAACAAGAAGATGTTATTGTCGCTGAAGAAAACCTAACCTTCAAACTTCCAACCGCTCTTCAGGATTAATCATGGCCGTCTATACCCGCGTGAATGAAGACGAATTGAACGCTTTTCTGAGCGATTATGATATCGGCGTGGCGGTTAGTTTTTCAGGCATCACCGAAGGGGTGGAAAACTCCAATTACCGCCTGAAAACAACAGAGGGTGATTTTATCCTGACGCTTTATGAAAAGCGGGTGAAGCCTGATGACCTGCCTTTCTTCATCAATCTGATGGGGCATATGGCCAAGCGCGGCATCAATTGCCCTCAACCAGTGGCCGATCGGCAAGGTCAGGTGCTGAAGACGCTGAATGACCGCATGGCGGCCATGGTGACTTTTTTGGATGGCACGTCGAGCAACACGCCTTCTGCGGCGCGATGCCATGCGGTGGGCAAAGCCCTCGCCGCCATGCATCTGGCTGGAGATGATTTTGACGGATTCCGCGCCAATGCCCTAGACCATCAAGCGTGGTCGGCTTTATTGGCGTCTTGTGATGACCGCGCCAATGCGTTGAAATCTGATCTTTTATCGCAAGCCCAGAGCCGTTTAGATGGGATTCTAGCGCAATGGCCGAGCGGCTTGCCGCGCGGGGTATGCCATGCCGATTTATTCCCCGATAACGTCTTATTCACCGGCGATGATGTCACGGGCATTATTGATTTCTACTTCGCCTGTATTGATGATTTTGCCTATGATTTGGCGATCATGCTCAACGCTTGGTGTTTTGAAAGCGATGGCAGTTTCAACGTCACAAAATCTCGTCAATTGGTGCAGGGTTATCAGTCGATCCGCCCCCTCAGCGAAGCGGAAATAAACGCCATACCTATTTTTTGCCGTGGATCAGCGATGCGCTTTTTCCTAACGCGCCTTTATGATTGGATTAATACCGCGAAAGACGCTCAGGTTCGCCCCCATAACCCCATGGATTATTGGACGCGGCTTAATTTTCACCATCACGTCTCCACCCCTGAAGCCTATGGAATCATGCGCTGATGGGGGTGAGTATCTATACCGATGGGTCTTGCCTTGGCAATCCCGGCCCTGGCGGGTGGGGTGCAATTCTTGTTTATGGTGATGCTGAAAAAGAATTGTCCGGCGCCGAAGACAACACCACCAATAATCGCATGGAATTAATGGCGGCGATCATGGCGCTCGAAGCGCTTAACCGCCCCGTGGATGTCACCCTAACTTCTGACAGCGTTTATCTTAAAGACGGCATCACCAAATGGATTCATGGCTGGAAGAAAAACGGCTGGAAGACCGCCGCCAAAAAACCAGTGGCCAATCAAGATTTATGGGAAAGGCTCGATGCTGCGATTGCTCCCCACCGCATCACTTGGGCATGGGTCAAAGGCCACGCCGGCCATCCGATGAACGAACGTTGCGATGAGTTGGCGCGGCAAGCCGCCGAAGCGCTTAAAAACGCCTAGAGAAACTTAGAAATGCTTAGAGATGCTTGAGCACATGCTCTGCTGATGACACTTCATAAGCCCCCGGCTCTTCCATAAACATATGGGTGACGACCCCATCTTCAGCGATCAGCGCCATGCGGCCTGCCCGTGTATTGCCCAGCACCGGCGTATTCACCACCGCAATGCCAAGGGCATCGGCTAGTTTTGCTTCCGGGTCTGCCAGCATATCAATTTTACCGCTAGCGGCAGAGGCATCCCCCCATGCTTTCATGACATGGGCATCATTGACAGCAAGGCATCCAATAGCATCAACGCCCTTGGCCTTAAGCGCGTCAAAGTGATCAATAAAACTAGGCAAATGCCGCGCTGAGCAGGTTGGCGTAAACGCGCCGGGGACAGCGATCAGCACCACTTTGCGCCCTTTGGCCCATGATAAGAGATTCTTTTCCTGAAGCCCATCATCATCTTTGAGGTAAAACATGGCATCGGGGAGGGTGTCTTGAGCGGAAATGGGCATGATAAACCTTTATTATTCTTGTACTTTCAACTGGTATTGAATTAGACCTCAACCATCAGACGTCAAGAGCCTGAGCCAGCCTTTCCAGCCGCCCGAATCAGCGCATCTTTGACGATGGAAACTGTCAATAATTCCGGCAACACCACCCCGGAAGGCGCGGCTGGACCAAAGACCATATTAAAAGGGATACCATAGCGGTCATGGGAGGCGAGAAAGGCGGTGATGCGATCATCTGGAGCGGTCCAATCGGCTTTCAGCATCACGGCGTTATAGGAAGCAAATTCATCGCGTATGGCATCACTGTTCAGCACAAGCGCTTTATTGGCTTTGCAGGTTAAACACCAATCCGCCGTAACATCAACAAAGACCACTTGCCCGTCCTTCGCCAAATTTTCGGCTAAAGATGGTTGCCAATCCTGCCACCCTTGGCTGACCGCAGATTGCCCCATCACCACGGTGATCAAAATGCTGGCAAGCCAAGCCGATGTCGCGAAAAGACCTGCCGCCAAGAACCGTTTCAAGGTGACAAACCACGCCCCGGGCTTAGGCAAAAGACGCGCTGTTTTTGGTAAAGCCGCGATCATCAACCATGGCAGAGCAAGCCCGATTCCCATGGCGGTGAAAATCACCATCATCCCCGTGGCGGAAGCGGTAAGGGCAAAGGCAATGGCAATGCCCACAAAAGGCGCAGAACAAGGGGTGGCTAAAATCGTGGCCATGGCGCCAGCGATAAAATCACCCATTAAACCAGTGCGCCCCATGCTCCAACGTTGGGCAAACGCAGGGACAGGCAAACGCACCATATCCAACATGACCAAGCCAAAGGCCGCAATCGCAACGGCGGCCATCCCTAGAAATAAAGGCTGTTGGAACTGAATGCCCCAGCCAATGGCAACACCCGCCTGCCGCAGGCCAAGCAACACGCCGCCGAGAATAAGAAATGACGTGATCACCCCCATCGCGGTGGCGAAAAACGACCATCGAACCTCTTCAGGCTTGGCGCCGCCCTGCCCCATCACCGCCCCAAGTTTTAAGGAAATCACCGGCAAGACACAGGGCATGATGTTCAAAATCACGCCGCCTAGAAACGCGATCACAACCATCATTAACCATTCCGTTGGCAACGATGGGCTGACGGCATTCGCCGCTCTCCCCGCTTGAATTTGTGCAGGCACTTCCAGCAACCAATCGGCGCTGATGGCGGTCAGGGTTACGTTCTGTCCGATCAGGTCTTCTGGCGATTTGCCTGTAATGTTTAGGATAGCCTGACCCGATTGCCAAACCGGGGCGGCAAAAGCAAAGCCTGAAGGCGCTTCGATCAAGATATCATCGGGCGCCGCTTCTAAAACTGATCCCGCTTGTTCAAAACGGGCATAGAGCGCATCACCATCAAGAATTAGCCCTGTGAGGCTGACGCCCGCGGCGGTAGAAACTCTCGGCACCCGTGCCTTGAATTGAGCAATATCCCGGGCTTCGCTCGCAATCTGGCCATCACCCTTTGGCAGGGATAGGGTGAGGGTTTCACGCAACGGAATACAAAGGTCTTTGCAGACCAGCCCTTCAAAGGGAACGGCAAGATCAAATCCTTGACCTGGTTTGGCCAAATCAAGCCGCAATGGGTAGATCACATGATCGGCGTAACCAAAACTGTCAAAGCCAAGGATGGCGAAACGCTTTGGCGCGGGAAATGACAATTCATGCCCCGCAATCGCGGCCGTATTGCTGAAATCAAGTGACGGCGGCAATCCCGCATCCCCCGGCGACCGCCAATAGATTTTCCACCCCGGCGCGAGTTTAACCTCAAGCCCGGCTTCCACCGATTGATGATCACCAACGCTATCAATAGCGGTCACCAGCCGTGCTTGCATTTCAGCCCCGCCTTGCCACGGGCCTGAAGCGGCCAATACCGGCTTGGGGATAAGCAAGGCCAAGAGCACCATGACGGCGGCAAAAGCCGCGGCAGGGATTGCGGTTCGAGCAAAGCCAATCTGATCAAAAGATTTCATCATGCGGTCACTATAGCCTATTGCGTTAAAATTTCAGCCTTTTTGCTTGGATTCTGTGGTGAATTTGCCTGTTGTTTGCGGCTTTATCATGGCGGTCTTAATCTCGCCTTGTTTCGATTGGCATAATGATCTGGTCAAAAATCAATTTCCGTTCTACCCTGAATATAGAGATAGAGGAAAACATGTCAGCATTTCTTACAGGGCAGTTGCTCGTCGCAATGCCGCAGATGGATGATAAACGGTTTCGCCAGACTGTTTTGCTGATTTGCAGTCATGATGAAAAAGCCGCCATGGGCGTCATTGTCAATCAACCGCGTGAAGACCTCCATCTCAGCGATTTGGCCGAACAATTGGGCATTGGCACGCCTAGGTTTAACGCCCTTGATGCCATCTATAACGGCGGGCCAATGGAACAATCCCGCGGCATTGTGATCCATTCCAGCGAACATATGCTGCCCGATAGTTTGACCATCACCCCTGAGATGGCGATGACCTCAAACATCAAAATTCTTTCTGAAATTGCCAATGGGTATGGGCCTAATGATTATCTCATCGCCCTTGGTCATGCCAGTTGGACCGGCGGTCAACTCGAACGCGAATTGCATGATAATGTTTGGCTCACCATGCCTTATGAACCTGATCTGGTTTTTGACCATCATGTGGATGAAATATGGTCGCGTTGTTTCAGCCGCCTTGGCATTGCCACCGCGCATTTGTCGCCTGTCGCTGGTAACGCTTGATTAAACTGAAAGCTTTAAGATCACGCGGCAAAGGCCTTCGCCAATTGCTCATCCGCCATCCACGCATCTTCACCGCCAGGGCCAATGCCAGCCAGCACCGGTGAAGACATCAGCAGACGCTGAGCCACGCGGCAAATATCAGCGCTGGTAATGGCCTCAATTTCCGCGAGAATCTCTTCCGATGATTTAACATGACCAAAAAGCAGCAAATGCCGGGCTTGGCTTTCACCAACAGAAGAAACGCTTTCTTGCTGCATCCGAAGGCTGGCTCGCAATTGCGCCACGGCACGGCGGGTTTCATCTTCGGTGGCATGCGCCGCAAGATCAATCAATTCTGAGGCGGTGAGGTCAATCATCTGACTTGCGTCATCCATCGACGTGCCAGCATAAACGGCCAGCACGCCACTGTCTGAGAGCGGCTGGCTGAACGAAAACACACTATAGCAAAGGCCGCGCTTCTCACGCGCTTCTTGGAACAAGCGTGAGGACATGCCGCCGCCAAACAAAACCGATAATGCGGATAACGCCATGCGATCATCATCACCCACGGCCAAACCTTCTAGCCCGATCACAAGATGCGCTTGTTCAAGGTCGCGCGTCATGATGTTGCGGTGTGGGGCGTTGTTTTTAGGCCAAAGCGGTTTCTTGCGTGGCGCCAGCTGCGCTTGCTGTTGCAGATCGGCAAAATGCGTTTCGGCCAAAGCCACCAGTTGGTCATGCTCCACCGCACCGGCGGCGGATAGGATAATGTTATCGGCGGCGTAATGCCGGCTCATAAAACCTTTTAGATCATGGCCTGCAAAACTGCTGACGCTGTCATGGGTGCCTAGAATTGGCCGCCCTAGCGGATGGCTTGGGTGGCTGGTGGATTGAAACAGATCAAAAACAATATCATCAGGCGTGTCAAAGGCTTGCCCAATCTCCTGAATAATCACGCCTTTTTCGCGGGCAATTTCTTCGGAAGGGAAAGTCGAATGGATCAAAATATCAGCCAGCAAATCGACCCCAAACCCAAGGTCTTCAGGCATCAATCGCAGATAATATGCAGTTTCTTCACGGCTGGTATGGGCGTTGATATAGCCGCCTTTATCTTCCACCTGCCGCGCGATATCAGCGGCATCACGGCGAGAGGTGCCTTTGAACGCCATATGTTCCAACATATGCGCGATGCCATGCTCCATCGGCAATTCATCCCGCGCACCAGCATTGACCCAGAACCCCACGGACACGCTTTGAGCCGCCGCCATCCGCGCAGAAACCACCCGCAATCCAGACGATAGGGTTGTCAGTTGCACATCATGCGTCATGCTATTGCCGTTTCATCTGATCAACAAAATCCGCAATATCTTGCGGCTGTGATGAAATGTGATGCATTTGAGTTTCACGATCCATCAAATCGCTAAGATGCGGCGGAAGTGCAGGGCGTTCTCCCGTGGCTTTTTCCACCGCGTCTGGAAATTTCGCCGGATGCGCGCAAGCCAGTGCCACAATCGGCGTTTCCGCATCCACACGGCCTTGTTCGCGGGCTTGATGAGCGGCGTAAACGCCCACCGCCGAATGCGGATCAAGCACCATGCCTGTGGCCGCTTTGACCCGAGCAATTTCAGCCAGCGTGCCGTCATCGTCAAGCCGCCATGCCTGAAAGAGTTGCTTTGCTGTGTCGAGAATATCTTGCTCAACATCAAATCGACCGGTTTCAGCAAATTCCGCCATCAACCGCTGAACCGTCTTATGGTCGCGTCCAAGCATTTCAAACAGCAGGCGTTCAAAATTGCTCGACACTTGAATATCCATGGATGGGCTTAAGGACGGTTCGACCGATTGCCGTTGCATCGCACCGGATTCAAAAAACCGCGTCAGAATATCATTGCGGTTGGATGCGCAGATCAAGGTTGAAATAGGCAAGCCCATTTGCTTGGCGACATAGCCCGCAAAAATATTGCCAAAATTGCCCGTCGGCACAGCAAAAGCAACCGGCTTTTCCGGCGCGCCAAGCGCCAGTGCTGACGTGACATAATAAACAATTTGAGGCATCAACCGCGCCCAATTGATGGAATTGATCGCCGACAACCCCACGCGGTCACGGAATTCAAGATCACGGAACAGGGCTTTTACGGCATCCTGACAAGCGTCAAAATCACCATCCACCGCCACGGCAAAAGCACCATCCGCCACCACGGATGTCATCTGCCGTTCTTGGATAGGCGAGACCCGGCCATCGGGGAATAGAATGAAAATATCGACAAAATCGCGCCCTTGAAAGGCTTCGAGAGCTGCCGAGCCGGTATCGCCACTGGTGGCGCCAAGGATCACCGCACGCTTGCCCCGCGCCTTAAGCGCCCGATCAAAAGCCCGTGATAAGAATTGCATGGCGTAATCTTTGAAGGCGATGGTGGGGCCATGGAACAATTCGCAAACATGAATGCCATCACCAATATCTTTCAGCGGCGCCACATCTGGATGCGAAAAGCCTTGATAGGTTTCCTCCACCATGGCCGACATTTCCGCCTCATCAATTTCACCCTCGGTGAAACGCGCCATCATCGCCGTGGCGATCTCTTGATAGGATTTGCCCTTTAATGCTCGCCAGTCATCGGCTGACAATTGCGGATAAGATTGCGGCACAAAAAGACCGCCATCACGCGCCAGTCCAGACAATAACGTGTCTTCAAAACCTAGGGGACCATCACCGCCACGGGTTGAAATATACTGCATCAGGGTTAATCCTTTTTGCCGCCAAAACGAAGCCGACCAGCCTGCATATGCCACGAAAGATAGACGCCGACAAGCCCCAGCGCAATGCCATACCATGTTAAGGCATATTGCCAATGATCGTTGGGAATATTGATTTCCACCGCCGCGCCAATCGGCATCACATAACCGCCAGGCTGGCGCAAGACATCTGCCGAATAATTCATGATCACCTGATCGCCTAAACGATGATGGGTTTTGATATCTTCAATATTCAAGGTAAACCAATCGTCTTGGGCAAGGTTGTTATCCGGCACGAAATAACCTTTTTGGCGTTGCAAGCGCAGGATTGCTTCAACCGCAACATCCCCTTCCTTGAGGGTGGACGGGCGGCTGTCTGGACGGCGGTAATCTTCGGCCACCCAACCTCGGTTGAGCAAAAGAATACGCCCGTCTTCGAGTTTCATCGGGGTGACGACGTGATAGCCTGCCGTGCCTTCAAATGTCCGGCCAATCAATTGCACTTCCGCGTCATGCATCCACTGACCTTTGACCATCAGCCGCTGATATTGATTGGCCGCGGCCAAATCATCCACCGGCGGCGCAATGGATGTGGCGGTTGCACGGCTCGTGAAATTGTCGATCAGTTCATTTTTCCAATGCATACGCTGAATTTGCCATGTGCCAAGGTAAAGCAAAATCAGCAACGCCGGCAAAGCGGCAATCGTCATCCATAAGGAAGGGCGGAAGGTCATAACAGATCCTTTTTCATCATATCGAATCTAACCAAGAGAAACTCTCGTCTTTGATTTAGGTTTCTGGGGTTTGAAATTCAAATTGCTTGGCCACAATCACGGCTTTTATCACTCTTAGCGACACTAAGGTTGCCCCCAACATCACCAATCCCCAGACCACCGCGTGCACCCATAATGGCGGCGCGGCCAAGACTTCCAAGACAAAGGCCAGCGGCACAATCAACGCGCCATAAACAAAGATCAATAACGTAGCAGGCCCATCGCCTGCGTTGTATCGCGTTATGTCTAACCCGCAATGGTCACATTGATCAACCAGCGCAATTTTGCCCTGAAACAACTTACCCTGACCGCAGTCAGGGCAAGTGCCATTCAAAGCGCGGCGCATAGGGCTAGCCGCGCGGATTGAAGATGGGGCGTCAGGCAATCCTACCGACCCCAGATGTAAACGGCGACGAAGAGGAACAACCACACCACGTCAACGAAATGCCAATACCATGCGGCGGCTTCAAAACCAAAATGCTGCTTTGCGCTGAAATGACCCAAAGCACCACGCCACATACAAACCGCAAGGAACAACGTACCGATGATCACGTGAAAGCCGTGAAAACCTGTTGCCATAAAGAACACCGATGGATAAATGCCATCGCTGAACGAGAACGGCGCGTGGCTATATTCAACGGCCTGCAATACCGTAAACAAAGCCCCCAGAACAATTGTCAGGCCAAGACCTGTCATAAAATCCCGGCGGTTGTCTTCGACAAGCGCATGGTGCGCCCAAGTGACCGTGCAACCTGAAAGCAACAATACCAATGTGTTGATCAGCGGCAGATCGAATGGATCAAACGTGATGATGCCTTCTGGCGGCCAAATCCCTCCAGCAGGGAACAGCGCGCGATCAAAGAACGCCCAGAAGAAGGCGACAAAGAACATCACTTCTGAAGAAATGAATAGCATCATGCCATACCGCATCCCGATCTGCACAATCGGGGTGTGATGCCCTTGATATTCGGCTTCACGAACAATATCGCGCCACCAGAAGAACATCGTGGCCAGCACCAGCATCAGGCCAACGCCCATAGTGCCAACCCCATATGGATTGTCATGCATAAAAAGAACACCGCCAACGGTCAATATAAAGGCTGCCATTGAACCCAGGGCAGGCCACGGGCTTGGTTCTACCAGATGAAACTGATGTTTTGGTTCCCCACTCATTTTTATCTCCCCCATGCTTAAGGATAAATTGTCTTCCATTCATTGCCGTGGGCGGCAACATCATCCCCCGTCTTTATTAACGGCGAAAAAGGTATAAGACAACGTGATTTCTGGCGTCGTCTTGGTGTTGATATCTTGGTCGATTTCAGGGTCCAGATAGAAGATGACCGGCATCTCTACGCTTTCGCCCGGTTGTAAGGTTTGTTCGGTGAAGCAGAAACATTCGATCTTCATAAAGTAAGGACCGATTTTATTTGGCGTCACGTTATAACTCGAGGTGCCGGTGATCGGCTGGTCGCTGATATTGGTGGCGACATAATTGATGGTGATTTCGTTGCCGGGCAACACATCCGATGCGTTTTTCGGCGGCGCCACGTGCCATTTCAATTCTGGGCTGACATGGCTGTTGAACGACACTTGCCGCATTATCGCGCCAGCCGACGCCCCGGGCGCTGCTGCGCTCACTTGCGTTGTGCCGCCAAAGCCGGTGACCTGACAAAACAATTGGTAAAGCGGTACGGAAGCATAAGCAAGCCCCACCATCGCCGCCACCACCGTGAACGCGATCAACCCGACGCGCCGGTTTTTATGATCCAGTTGCAGGGCTTGAGACGTCATCATGCACCTGCCAATTGAACAAAGGTGATGGCGTAAAAGATGAGGCAAAGAATCACAATGCCGGCCAAGACCGCGTAATTGCGGCGGCGGCGCATGGCTACGAATTCTTCTGGTGTCGGTGCAGACGATTGCTTGTTAGCCATAAAAGCCTCCAAGAACGGCATCTAGCCCCAGAGCCAAAAAGATCAGAAAGAGATACAGAATTGAATATTTGAACAGCGCCATGGCGTTGGCATCACTCGGCTCGCGCTTCAAGCGCAAGGCATAAGCGACAAAACCAAAACCAAGCATCGCCGCCGCCGCGCCATAAACCACGCTCGCCATGCCAATCACCGCCGGCAGAACCGCGAATGGCGCTAGAACCACGGCATAAGCAACAATTTGATTAATGGTTGATTGCGCCCCCGCCACCACTGGCATCATAGGAATACCGGCACGGGTGTAATCGTCGTTTTTGACCAAGGCCAGCGCCCAGAAATGAGGCGGCGTCCAAATAAAGATAATGCCAAAGAGGATCAGCGGCTCAAGCGTAAGTGACCCGCCAGCCGCCAGCCATCCAATCGCCGGTGGGAATGCACCCGCCGCGCCGCCAATCACAATATTTTGTGGCGTCAACCGCTTCAGCCAAACCGAATAGACCACGGCGTAAAAGAAAATTGTAAAGGCCAGCATCGCCGCCGCGAGCATATTGGCGGCAAACCAAAGCACCAGCACCGACAACATGCTGATGATCACCCCAAAAGCCAGCGCTTCATCAGGGTTAATTTTACCCGCAGGGATAGGACGTGCCTGTGTCCGTTTCATGATGGCATCAATATCGCGATCATACCATTGATTGATCGCACCAGACGCGCCCGCGCCTGCGGCAATCGCCAAAATCGCAATCACCATCAGCAAAGGATGCGGCGCGGTTGGCGCCAGCATCATTCCAATGACAGTGGTGAAGACCACGAGGCTCATCACGCGAGGCTTCATCAGGGCGATAAAATCCGCCGGATCCGCCATTTGCGGAGATGTCACCATTGTTTGAGCCATCGTTGTCTTCACCTTAAAGTGGTTTAGTTCTTGAACTTAGGCAGTTCTTCGAACGTATGGTATGGCGGCGGTGAAGCCACGGACCATTCCAATGTTGTTGCGCCTTCACCCCAAGGGTTAGCCGCCGCACGGCGACGCACAACAAACGCTTCGATGATAATGATCAAGAACAAGATCGCCCCAAAAGCACCGATATAGGAGCCAATAGACGCCACCATATTCCAGCCTGCAAAAGCATCAGGATAGTCGATGTAACGGCGCGGCATCCCAGCAAGACCAAGGAAATGCATGGGGAAGAAGGTCAAATTCACCCCAACAAATGTGATCCAGAAATGCGCGTAAGCCAGGCTGCGGTTGTATTCAAAACCAGTCATCTTAGAGAACCAGTAATAGAAGCCCGCAAACAGACCAAACACCGCACC
>CAYNQW010000036.1:0-14499 GCA_964399415.1 uncultured Hyphomicrobiales bacterium | reverse complement strand
GTTTCGACGTCACGTCATAGACCACGCGGTTGATGCCTTTGACTTCATTGACGATCCGCGTTGACACTCGGGTCAGGAAATCGTGGCTAAAGGCGTAACTATCCGCCGTCATGCCATCGGTAGAGGTCACCGCCCTCAGCGCGCAGACATAATCATAGGATCGCGCATCGCCCATCACGCCGACGGTTCGCACGGGCAATAAGACGGCAAAAGCCTGCCAAATCTCATCATAAAGGCCAGATTTGCGAATTTCATCGAGATAGACCGCGTCTGCTTTGCGAAGAATATCGCATTTTTCCCGCGTGATCTCGCCCGGGATACGAATAGCCAGGCCAGGCCCAGGGAATGGATGGCGCCCAATCAGGCTCTCCGGCATGCCCAATTCCCGCCCCAAAGCCCGGACTTCATCCTTGAACAATTCGCGCAAGGGTTCGACCAATTCCATCGCCATGTCATCAGGCAAGCCGCCGACATTATGATGCGATTTGATGGTGACGCTAGGCCCCCCTGAAGCGGAAACACTCTCGATCACATCCGGATAAAGCGTGCCTTGCGCCAAAAACCCCGCGCCATCAATAGAAGCCGCGGCTTTGTCAAAAACATCAATGAAGGTCGCGCCAATAATCTTGCGTTTTTCTTCGGGGTCGCTGACGCCATCCAACCGCCCTAAAAATAAATCGGCAGCATCTTCATGGATCAATGGAATGTTGTAATGGCCGCCAAACAGATTGACCACCTCTTCGGCTTCGCCTTGCCGCATCAAGCCATGATCGACAAACACGCAAGTCAACCGCTCGCCAATCGCTTCATGGATCAAGACCGCGGTCACTGAACTGTCAACCCCGCCCGATAGACCGCAGATCACCCGACCATCATCACCAACTTGTTTGCGGATGGCATCAATAGCGCGGGCTTTATACGCCTGCATCGACCAATCGCCTTGAACGCCGCAAATGCCTTTGGCAAATCGGCTCAGCAACGCCGCCCCATCAGGGGTATGCACCACCTCAGGATGAAACTGCACCCCATAATAATCACGGTCTTCATCGGCAATTGCGGCAAATGGTGCGCCGTGACTGGTGGCGATCACCTTAAAGCCTTCGGGTAAGGCCATGACCCGATCCCCATGGCTCATCCAAACGGGATGCTGATCGCCTTCAGCCCAAACACCATCAAACAAGCGCGAATTGGACTCGACTTTAATATCCGCCCGACCGAATTCGCGGTCTTCCCCCGGCTCCACGCGACCGCCCAATTGTTGGCACATCGTCTGCTGGCCATAGCAGATGCCCAGCACCGGCACGCCCATATCGAAGACATTTTGCGGCGCGCGAGGGGTATCGGCTAAGGCCACGGAATTTGGCCCACCCGAAAGAATAATACCTTTTGGCTTCAGTGCCGCAATTCGATCAGGATCAGCCGTGCATGGCAAAATTTCTGTGTAAACCCCATCTTCACGGAGTCGGCGGGCAATCAATTGGGTGACTTGAGATCCAAAATCAAGGATCAAAATCGTATCGGTCATAAAATCACTCTACATATTCGGACGATAATTGGGCGCTTCACGGGTGATGGTCACATCGTGAACATGACTTTCTTTCAGGCCTGCACCCGTAATTCGCACAAAATGACAATTGGAGCGCATTTCATCAATTGTCGCGTTGCCGGTATAGCCCATGGCGGCTTTCAGCCCCCCTAACATTTGATGAATAACCGCGCTAGCAGGACCTTTATACGGCACCTGACCTTCAATGCCTTCAGGCACTAATTTCAGCGGTTGAGAAATTTCAGCCTGAAAATACCGATCCGCCGAACCGCTTGCCATCGCCCCCAGCGATCCCATGCCGCGATAGGCTTTGTAAGATCGGCCTTGATACAGATAAACTTCACCGGGGGTCTCATCGGTCCCCGCCAACATAGAGCCGATCATCGCGGCATTGGCGCCAGCGGCGATCGCTTTGGCCAAGTCGCCAGAATATTTGATACCGCCATCAGCAATGCACGGCACGCCAGCCTTTTGGCAAGCCTCTGAGGCGTCCATAATCGCGGTTAATTGCGGCACGCCCACGCCAGCAACCATCCGCGTGGTGCAAATTGATCCAGGTCCGATGCCAACTTTCACCGCATCAGCGCCTGCTTTGATCAACGCTTCAGCGCCTTCTTTGGTGGCAATATTACCCGCGATGATTTGCAGATCATTGCTGATGCCTCGCACCGCTTCTACGGCTTTAAGCACACCGGCGGAATGACCATGCGCCGTGTCAACGATCACCACATCCACGCCAGCCGCCGCCAAAGCTTCGGCGCGAAGAACGCCATCTTGACCCGCGCCAATCGCCGCGCCGACCAGCAAACGTCCAGATGAATCTTTGGCCGCGTCAGGATAAGTTTGCGCCTTTTCCATATCTTTAACCGTCACCAACCCAATGCAATAATGCTGGTCGTCAACAATCACTAATTTTTCAATGCGGTGGGCATGAAGCAATCGGCGGGCTTCATCACGCGAAATATCTTCAGAAGCCGTGACAACATCGCGCGTCATCAGGGCGCTGACGCTTTCCAGCGGGTCTTCCGCAAAGCGGACATCGCGGTTGGTTAAGATGCCCACCAATTTTTGGCTGTTTGGCTCAGTTACGGGAATGCCACTAATGCCATGCTGCTGCATTAAGTTCAACGCATCGCCGAGGGTTTTATTGGCTTCAATGGTCAACGGGTTAACCACCATGCCTGCTTCAAATCGTTTTACCGCCGCGACTTGGCGCGCGTGATCGTCAATGCTCATGTTTTTATGGATAATCCCCATCCCGCCCAATTGCGCCATGGTGATCGCCAATGGGCTTTCGGTGATGGTATCCATCGCCGCTGACAGCAAGGGCATTTTCAAGGCAATGCCTCGGGTGAGCTGCGTCGATACATCAGCATCGGCGGGCAGAATCTCAGAGGCTGCAGGCTTTAGAAGAACATCGTCAAATGTGAGTGCATCGGTAATGGGCACAGGTCGCTCCATGGGTATGATGCGGTCAGAATATATCGAAAAACCATCGCCTTGAAAAGGCTACAAATGCCGGATCAGCAAGATAATTCGCGGAATAGTGATTAGATTTGGTCTTCGCTGGGGGCTTCACCACGAAAACCCGTGGCCAGCACATAACTTTCCACCGATTCAGCCCGGCTTGCCGCCGGTTTAATATGACGAACAACTTCAAAATCACGGCGCATCAAATCAAGCGCGTCTTTTTCAGCGCCGCCCCGAAAACATTTTGCTAAGAAAACACCCCCTGGGGTAAGCACGCGGCACGCCATATCAAGGGCAATATCCAGCAAGGCGGTGGTGCGGAGGTGATCGGTGGGGCGATGCCCCGTGGTATCAGCGGCCATATCCGACATCACCACATTTGCCTTGCCGCCAAGCAGTCGAATAATTTCGCGCATCATGGCATCATCATTGATATCGCCCTTCAGGATATCAGCCCCCGCCACAGGATCAGTATCCAACAGGTCAATCCCCACCAGCCGCCCATGGCCTGCCGTGAGGCCAATTTTCTGGCTGGCATATTGCAACCAGCCCCCCGGCGCGCATCCCAAATCCAAGACCGAAGCGTTATGGGTTAATATTTTATGCTTTTGGTCGATTTGTTCCAGTTTAAGCGCGGCGCGTGAACGAAACCCCCGCGCCTTGGCTTCGGCGACAAAAGGATCGTTCAATTGCCGCTGAATCCATCGCCGTGATGATTCCGTCCGGCCACGAGATTTTTTAGGGGTTTTGGTGATACCAGCATCACCCCGATAACTTCGACCTGAATTGCCTTTTGGTTTTTGGGGATTGCTCATTATTCCGCCTTAGAGGTTGACGGCATCATGGGGGTGAAAAAACAGCTGCGCTCCCCTGTATGGCAAGCCGCTCCCGTTTGCTTAATCTTGAGCAAAATCGTGTCACCATCACAGTCAAGATGCGCGGAAATTAAAGATTGCGTATGCCCCGAGGTTAACCCCTTTTCCCATAACGCTTGCCGCGAACGCGAATAATAGGTCACCCGCCCCGTTTCTAACGTAAGGGCAAGGGCGTCTTTATTCATCCAAGCCATCATCAATACATCGCCGGTTTCTTCGCATTGAGCGATTGCTGGCACCAGCCCATCGTTATTGAATTTCACTTGATTGATGATGTCTAACATGACTTCCCTTTGCTTATTCTGCCGCAGGCGAAGACGCAAAACGCCCCCAAACTCGCGACAAAGCCAGTTTAATATCGCCGCCTATTGCCAATGTCGCCGGAACAACAAAAAGCACCAACAATGTGGTCACCCCTAGGCCAAAGACAATCGTGGTTGCCATGGGGATCAAGAATTGCGCTTGGAGTGACTTTTCAAACATCAACGTCGATAAGCCGCAGATCGTAGTCACAGACGTAAGGATTACCGGCCGCAAGCGATCCGTGGTTCCCGAAAGAATGGCGGCGAAACGATCCCCTTCATTATCTTCAAGTCGGCGTTCAATGGTTGCCACCAAAATGATGGAGTTATTCACCACAATTCCAGCCAAGGCAATCAACGCAAACATAGACAGAATGGTCATGGTTAATCCCATAATGTAATGCCCCCAAACCGCCCCAATTAAAGCGAATGGAATCATGATCATCACCGCAAAAGGCAAAACCCAAGACGAAAAGACCCATGCCAGAATAATATAAATACAGACCAACGCCATGCCCCCGCCCGTGGCCATATCGGCAAAAGCCTCAGACCGTTCGGTGTCGCGGCCATCATAGCGATAGCGCAGATTGTACTTATCCGCGATGTCGTCAAGCCCGCCTTCCCTAACCTTAGCGAGTGCTTCGGGGCCGGTGATTAAATCAGCATCAATATCCGCGGTAACCGACACTTCGCGGAACCCGTCTTGTCGGCGCACAACAGAAAAGCCCAACCGGTTTTCAACGGTGGCGATTTCAGCCAATTGAACAAATTGTCCTGTTGGGCCAATCAAACGAAGATTGCCGATGTTATCGTTTTTCGTCTCACCTTCGGGCAAGGCCACGCGAACCGTGACTTCTTCATCACCGCGAGCAAATCGCGTCACAATAGCGCCGTCCAGCGCGGCTCGTAATTGTTGGCCAACGGATGAAACAGAAAAGCCTAACGCTTTGCCCAGCGATGTTAACCTGATGATGCGTTCTTCCGCGCCGTAAGATAAATTCTCATCAACAGCATTGGCGGTCGGCACGGTTCGGATAATGGCCATAACTTCTAAAGCGGCTTGTTTCAATGTATCCAGATCATCGCCCATCAAACGAATATCAATATCCCGTCCCGGCGGCCCTCCAGCCGGCGCCCGGATCGACAACCGATCCAATCCCGGCATCGGTTGCACTTCCGCCTGCCAAGCGGCTACGAAATCCCGCATGCGGACATTGCGTTTATCCGCGGTGAGCAACTCAACCACAATCCCAGCGCGGTTATCCGCAACACCTTGAGCGGAATTCTCTTCATTGGCACTAAGGTTAACGCCGAGATGGGTGGTTGCCATTTGCACCAAGCCGCCCTTGCCATCGGTGACTTTATCTTCAGCGGCATTGAGCGCGCGTTCCAATTCCACCAACATGGCGTTGGTTTGACTGCGCGATGTTCCCGGCGCCATGGTAATATTTCCAAAAGCAATATCCGCTTCGGGTGACGAGAAGAAAACAAAATTGACACGCCCCCCGGCCATCATGCCAATCGAGAAAATCAACAAACCAAAAGCCAAAGCCACCGTTGCCAATCGCCAATTCACTGCCATGGCGACAGTGCGTCGGAAAGGGCCATCCCGAAAAGCGTTAAACTGGCGATCAAACCAAGACCGAAAACCTGGCTTTTGAGATTTCATCGAGTGACCAAAATGCGCCAAATGCGCGGGCAAGATGAAAAACACTTCTATAAGGCTTGCGATCAACACCGCCACCACCACCATCGGTATCGCCGAGATGATCTCACCAATAATCCCTTTGATGGTGAATAGCGGCAAGAAAGCCGCCACGGTTGTCAGCATCGCGCTAATCACCGGAGGTCCCATGCGCGTGGCCGCAATCCCGGCGGCTTGATCCATCGGCAAGCCTCGCTTTTCGCGCAAGTATTCCGCATGTTCGCCAATCACAATGGCGTCATCCACCACAATCCCCAAGGCCATGATCAAGCCAAAAAGCGAGATCATATTGATGGTTTGACCCATCGCCAGCATCACCCCAAACGTCGCCAAGAAAGCCACGGGAATACCCATGGCCACCCAAAAGGCTACCCGTGTTGACAAGAAGACGAACAACACGACAATCACCAGCAACAGCCCACCCGCGCCATTTTTGACCAGCAGCGATATGCGCTCCTGGATCAGATTGGCGCGAACATCATATTGTTCAATGGTAAGGTTTTCAGGGGCTTTTTCCCGAAAGCCAACCAACCAATCTTGGATCACTTGGTTAATTTCGAGGGAGTCGTTTGATTTGCCACGGCGGAATTCAAGCACAACCGCCCTTTCCCCTTGACGGGTGATGGCCACATAAGTCGATTCAGAAGTCGCGTCAGAAATCGTGGCAATATCCTTGAGCAAGACACGGCTGCCATCGGGACGGATGATAATTTCAATATCTTCATATTCGGCGGCGGTTTTCTTCAGCCCAAGCGAACGCACCCGAAGCGCTCCATCGGCCAGTCGTCCTGCTGGCACATCCAATGAAGTTTGCCCCACCAAGCGAGCAATATCATTAAGCGAAAGACCAAGTCGCGCTAATTCGGATTCACTCACTTCAATCCGGATGGTTTCGCTCGGCAAACCATTGATTTCAACCTTGTCGACGCCGAGACGTTGCAAATCTTCTTCGATGGATTTGCCGATTAACCGCAACGCATCAATGCTGTAAGGCCCCGACAACACTAATTTTGAAATAGGGTCGTAGAACTCCCCCTTCACGACCTTCGGCAATTCGGCTTCTTCGGGAAAATCAATCTGGCCAACCGCGGCTTCGACATCCGCCAAGGCTTGCTTCATATCCGTGCCAAATTCAAATTCCACCTGAATAGCCGCCAACCCTTCAAAGGAACTGGACGTGACTTTTTTCACATTGGAAATCGTCCGCAATTCAGGTTCAAGCGGTTGCACAATATTGGCATCAACGTCTTCGGCGGTAGCCCCTGTCCAAACAACCGAAACGCCAACGACTTCCACATCAAAACTGGGGAAAAACTGACGATTGAGACGATCCAAAGACACAAAGCCAATGACAATCATCAAAATCATCAGCAGATTGGCCGCTGTTTTATGGCGAATGAAAAAATCGAGAAATGGTGAGGCTTTCATGGTTAATTCGCCCCTTCACCCAACACCTCAGCCCCCAAGACCTCAACCAATGTGCCTTGAGACAAGCCCGGGATACGAGTGATGATAACCTCTTCATTGGCGCTGATGTCGCCACGGACGTAAACCTTACCTTTGGTTTTTGTCAGGATGGTCACCATCCGCTGATCCGCGCGCTGATCTTTGACAACGAAGATTTTGTCTTGATCAAAGATAGACGATTCAGGCAAGACCACAACATTGTCCAACCGCTGAGACGGGTAGTCGATCTCAACAAAGGCGCCAGTGGGGATCGGCGGCAAATCAAGAGCCGAGCCATTGGGCAAAGACGCATAGAGACGCCCGCCGCCTTCATTGGCGCTGACATTGCCTTCGGCGCGTTCAATAACGCCCATGACTGACACCACATCGCGGCCACCTGCTGACCAGGTCACCTCAACGTCTCGCCCCAACAAATCAGGGCTGATCGCATACGTTTCAGCCGGAACGATGAAGGAGACTTCAAGGCTACTCAAATCCGTAATCTTGCCGAGGATATTGCCGCTATTCAACACTTGCCCCGTGCCAATGACGACGTCGGAAAGAACCCCATCAAACGGCGCTCGCAACACCGCGTCACGCAGATTCCGTTCGGCCCGTTGTTTTTGGATACGCATTTGATCAAGCCGCGCCGTGGATTGCTGCAACGCATTTTGCGCCATGGAAAGAGCCAATCGCGCTTCATCAAGGCGTTTTTCCGAAGCCACGGAAGCGGCCTGCATTTGATTGACCCGTTCAAATTGACGCTTTCGCAATTCAAGTTGCGTGGTTAATTCGATCTTATTGGCCGCTTCAGAACGCAATTGCACTGAAATATCATTGACCGTCAATTGCAGCAATTCTGTATCTAGCCGCGCCAATTCTTGACCTGATTGAACAATCGCACCATTGCGCATCACCGCGCTCACGCCTTCAACCTCACCGCTGATGGGAAAGCGTAAATCTGAAACGCGAGCCGCCGTCACCGTGCCGAAAGCCTGATGATGCGGTTCTGCGGAAACGATCTCTGCTTTCGTGACCGCCACTTTCCGAACATCTTCAGCGCGGGGGCGCGAAGGCACCTCTGGCTTTGTCGCCACCAAATAATTAAACCCGACGACGCCCAAGCCGAGCACCAATAAAGCCACGATGACTTTCAGTAAAGCCGAACCAATTTTCTTCAAGGATGGGAGTGCCATGATTTTCTTCCAGTGCATTTAGCCGAAACGACCTTTCACCGCTAAAAGCGTTTTTACCATAGGTCATTATCAATCGGTACCGTTACCTAACATATAGATAGTGTTAAGGAAATAGCATTCAACATGATAGTAATGACTTGATGGTGGCCACCCCGGGTCACAATGATTGATGGGTTTAGCATGATAAAAGGTGTACCCTCAATCATCGCTGATCAGCGTTGAATAGGATGATTTATATTGCGACAGCATCAAGCACAATTATGGACGTCATGGTTTAGCCACGCTTGGCCAACCATCACACTGTCAATTCCATTGGTCATAGGCCAAGTGGCCATGATCAGCATTTGGACCGCTGATATTGTCATGATGGGCATGATTAACGCGGATTCACTGGCGGCGGGCACGTTAGCCAACCGGCTTTATCAACCGATGTATTTCATCGCCATAGGATTAACCTTGGCGGTCAGCCCCCTGACCTCGCAAGCACTGGGCGCGGGCAGCCGACGGCAAGCGCGACGCATTATGCGGCAAGGGCTTTGGATTGCTGTTGCTTATGGCGGCTTAACCATGGTGCCAATGTGGAATGGTGAATTTTTGTTGCTCGCGTTAGGGCAAGACCCTGATCTCGCCGCTCAGGCTGATCTTTTCTTAAAGTTGCTCGCCCCGGGGATGATCCCAACCTATCTCTATTTTGTCCTTCGTCATTATGTTTCGGCGCATAAATTGCCCATGCCGCCGGTCGTGATTAACATCATCGGTGTCTTCATTAATATTGGCCTTAATCTGGTTTTAAGCCGAGGTTATTTCGGCTTGCCCGCCTATGGATTTGCTGGAATTGGCCTTGCGACTTCGCTCACCTTCACGCTGATGGCAATCTTGTTGGCTCTTTATATTCAAACCCAAAAACCGTTTCGTTTTACCCGACCTTTTGCCCGCCTGATGCGGCTTGATCTAAACATTATGAAGCAACTGCTCATGGTTGGCCTGCCGATTGGCGTGACGCTCTTTGCAGAAACAGGGATGTTTATTGTCGCTGGTTTTTACATTGGTCTTTACGGCAAGGTTGCGGTAGCCGCCTCTGGGATCGCCAATCAAATTGCGGCGGTATCGTATATGGTGCCGCTTGCGATTAGTCAGGCGTCAACCATTCGTGTGGGTCATGAGGCTGGCGCCAAACGACCTTTTGAAGCGGTCAATGCTTCGATTGCCGCGATTGCGGTCACCATTGGCATCACCCTTATCCTTACCATCATTTTATTCGTTTGGACCGAAGGGTTTATTGCGCTTTTTCTCAATGATGCTGATCACTTGTTTGACGATGTTATGGCCGTGGCCATCCCCATGGTGATCATTGTGGCGATCTTTCAATTGGTGGATGGATTGCAATCGGTGTTCACCTCGGTTCTGCGCGGCATCAACGACACCCGCTGGCCTGCCATCATTTCCATTTTTAGTTATTGGTGCATTGGCGTGGCTAGTGGAATTTACCTTGCCGGGCAAATGGGCTGGGGGCCGATTGGCGTTTGGTGGGGATTATTTTACGGTCTTTCCGCAGGGAGTTTGTTGTTGTTTATCCGATGCTGGATGACCGGTAGAAAAATCCTTGCTGAGGGGCGTATTGTGTTAGATTGATCACATGAAAGAACAACGCCTATCCTCTGTTTTTGATCTTTCGATAAAATCACAGCATCCCCAAGACGCTGATGCAGGTGAGGCCATGCTTGCGAAAGCTGCTCTATTTGCTCCTCATCTTGATCGGCTGTTCAACCGCCATCGCGCTGACTTGCCCGCCATCATCAACGGTCACGCCGAAACCGTAATCGCATCCGCTGAAAATGCGTTCAAAGATCATCTGGCAAAAGCCAAAGAAGATGAACAGGTCATGGCGGCGATCCGGATGTATCGAGGGCGCGTTAATCATGTGGTGGCGGTGACCGATCTGTTGTCACTCCATCCTGTGACCGATCACTTGCGATGGCTTAGTCATGCCGCGGAAATAGCCGTGGATCAAACCGCCGCTTGGTTGACCCAAAAGGAAGACCTTGATCAAAACTGGTTTATTCTTGCGCTTGGCAAACTCGGCGCGGGAGAGCTGAATTATTCATCCGATATTGATCTGATCATCATCACCCAAAACGATCCTGATGATCATGATGCCGCAAAGCGATTTATTCAGCACACCCGGCGGCTGACAAAAATAATTGCAACCCCCACCGCGGATGGCATTGGTTGGCGCGTGGATTTGCGATTAAGACCTGACCCCGGGGCCACGCCGGTTGCGATCAACCAACAAGCGGCAATGATCTATTACGAAAGCCTTGCCCGAACATGGGAACGCGCGGCCTTTATTCGCGCCCGCCCTATCGGAGGTGATCGCGCGGCAGGCCAGCGGTTTTTGAACGATTTATCGCCATTTATTTGGCGGCGGTATTTTGATTATACGGTTCTTGATGATTTGAAAATTATGTTGCGCCGCGAATCTCGCCCTGAAGACTTGCTCGGGTTTAACGTTAAAAATGGGATTGGTGGCATTCGATCAATTGAATTTTTTGTCCATGCTCAACAATTGATAGCCGGGGGGCGGGAGTCTAATTTACGCCAACGATCCACCCTGTCTGCGCTCGAAGAAATGCGAAAAAATGATTGGATTGATGCCGCCACCGCCGAACACCTTGCTGAGGCTTATTTGATTTGGCGGCGGCTTGAACATCGCTTGCAGATGATGGGCGATGCGCAGACCCATCATTTGCCCAAGGCTGAAGATACCCTTGCATATTTTGCCCAATTCTGTGGCTTTGATGATCTAGCGCCATTCAAAACCGCGCTGATCACCTTGAGCGATCAAGTGACCGCAGACACCCATGATTTGATCAAAACGCTGCTACCTTCAAGCCCTGAAACCACCCTGCTTAGTCTTGATGATGAATCGCTCGTGGATCAATTGTCTAAACTTGGCTATGACAATCCTCAAACCATCATCAACACCACCCAAGGTTGGTTGGCGGGGCGAATTCCCGCGACCCGTTCGACCAGAGCGCGGGAGGTGATGCAAAAACTATTGCCAAAACTGCTCAGTCAATGCGCTGAAACTGAAAGCCCTGACGCGAGTTTTGCCGGTTTTGTGCGATTGGTGGAAAGCCTGCCCGCCGGCTTGCAATTGTTTTCGCTGATGGATAGCAATGATGACATCACCGGCATGATCATGGCCATCACCCTCTCAGCGCCAACGCTGGCGGATGACATCAGCAAACACCCTATTCTTGCCGATGCGTTGTTGTATCGTGATTTCTGGCGTCCCATTAAGGATTGGCCTGACCGTGAAGCGCAGTTGTTAAGCGCGATCAATACCCTGGAATTTTATGAAGATGGATTAAGCCTGTTGCGGCGGCAATGCCGTGAATGGAAATTCCAGATCAGCACCCAATTGCTGCAAGGGGTTATTGATGGTCAAAAAGCCGGCGCAGACTATACCGCGGTGGCGGATGCGGTGATCCGTTGCGCTTTGCCGTTGGTCTATCGTGAAATCAATCGCCGCTTTGGTGATATTCAAGGCGGCAGCCTTGCGGTGATGGCCTTAGGGCGGTGCGGCGCAGAAGAAATGACCGTCAGTTCCGATCTTGATCTGATTTTCATTTACGACCATCCCGAAGGGCTGATGTCTGACGGCAAGAAATCCCTTGATGGTCATCTCTATTACTCTCGCTTCAGCCAAGAACTGATCAATGCGCTTTCATCGCTCACCGCAGAAGGCCGATGCTATGAAGTGGATATGCGGCTTCGACCTTCTGGCAATTCAGGCCCTGTGGCCGTTAAACTGGATGGCTTTGAACATTACCAACGCCAAGAAGCGTGGCTATGGGAGCATCTGGCATTGGTGAAAAGCCGTATCATTGGCGGCGTCGGCGCTGATGATACAAGCCGCGCCTTGGAAGAATTAATCCCTACCATTATCAAATCCGCTCATAATGCGGCTAACCTTGCCGAAGAAACCCATGAGATGCGTACTCGCTTGCAAAAGGCTCACCCCCCAAGGTCAGGGCATGATTTGCGGCATCTGGATGGTGGGATCATGGATATTGATCTCTTAATGGCGATGCGGCAATTGCACCCCGAAGCCTTGGATATGCCTTTAATCCGGCGCAGTATTGATGCTGCCAATGCTCTTGAAGAAAAAGGCTTGCTTGAGGCTGAAGAAGGAAAAATCATCTCCGCCGCCGCTCAAGCCTATACGAATTTGATCCATTGGATGCGATTAACAAAAGTCTCACCAGCGGCTTCTGATGAGGACACGCCACCTCTTCCAAAAGCCATGGCCGCCCATTTTAATGCGCCAACCATGAAGGCGCTTGATGGTCAAATTGCCTCACACACTTCTTTGATTTCACCATTGATTAAAAAATATATAGGCAAGGCGTAAAAAAGAGAGTATTGAGCAGAAATAGCGTTGAGTGGTTCGCTTTTTTTCTGACTTTTTAAAAATGCTGATGCGAGATTGAATGATGCGGTCTGCTTTGCTGTCCTCTTGGACACTGTTCTTTGGGATTTTTCTCTTCATGGCTGGCAACGGCCTGCAAGGGGCTTTATTGGGCAACCGTGCCGAAGCGTTATCCTTTGGCGATCTCACCACGGGCTTCATCATGTCTGGCTATTTTGCCGGCTTCCTGTTTGGTTCGATATTTGTGCCAAAACTTGTCAGCAATGTTGGCCATGTTCGCGTGTTTGGCGCGCTTGCTGGGATGGCATCCTCATCCATTCTGATCCATGCGATTTTTGAGCAATCCACGCTTTGGATGATCATGCGCGTTATCACCGGGTTTTCCTATTCCGGCCTATATATCATCGCTGAAAGTTGGATTAACGACAAAGCCACCAATGAAACGCGAGGCTCGCTCCTGTCGATTTACATGATCATCAGCATGTCCGGCTTAATTCTTGGGTTAATGTTGTTGTCATCTGGCGATCCTGAATCCACCGATTTGTTTATTATGGTGTCTGTGTTGGTGTCGGTTGCAGTGATCCCTATTCTCATGACCGCGGCTAAAGTGCCTGATATTCAAGAACCTGAATCCGTATCAGTCTTTCGCGTCTTTCGGGTATCCCCCCTGGCCGCCATTGGCATGACGCTGCATGGTTTCATCTCCGCCATGATGTTTGGCATGGGGGCGGTCTATGCCACCAAATTAGGCTTCACTTTGTCGGAAATCTCGCTCTATATGTCGGCGATCATGTTGGGCGCGCTGCTCTTGCAATACCCGATTGGCAAATTTTCTGATATCATCGACCGGCGAACGGTGATTCTGATTGTGCATATCTTGTCATTCGTCACTGCGATTTTGGCCTTCTTTGCCGAATCCATGTCATTTCACTTCATCTTGATTGCCGCTGTTCTCTATGGTGGGGTGCATACGCCGCTTTATTCGCTTTACATCGCCCATGCCAATGACTTCTTAACGCCGCGCCAAATTGTTGCGACATCGTCTCGTTTGGTGATGATCAATGGCGTTGGTGCTATTTTTGGCGCGCCGATTGTCGGCTATATGATGGGGGCGTTTGGGCCTTCGGCTTTCTACCCGACCATGGCGGTTTTTCACCTGATCATGACGGGCATCGTTGTCTATCGCATGACCGCTCGCCAATCCTTGCCAAACGAGGCTCAATCTCCATTTGTGGCGGTGCCCGAACGATCTACCCCTATGGCCACCACGCTATTGCCGGACGCCACTTGGAACAATGATAACAAGCAGGATAACCAAGAAGACTTGGCAGCATAAGGCCGATTAAGGGTGGCTGAGTTTAGCCTCACCTCTTGTGAGACGTTATGTTATGAGACAGAATGTGCTAAGTCTTTGTAAATTGTAATATATTTACTTATTGCAAATTTTCACCATTTTCTGTGCCTTTTCTATTTTGCTCTGTTAGGGATGACATTGATCTAGCCCTTGGCGAGATCGCACCCATC
>CAYNQW010000035.1:0-15029 GCA_964399415.1 uncultured Hyphomicrobiales bacterium | reverse complement strand
GCATCGCCGTCCAACTGGCCAAGGTTTTTCATTGCGGTGGAAATATTGCCTTTTTTGCCAAGGGCATCCACCCGAATAGCATCAAGACCATCAAGGTTATCGGACGCAGCAATCTGCGCCAGATAACGCTCTTTCAATTGATCGAGATCAGGCAACATACCCAAACCTGCTTATTTAGAAGCGGATTTGGCTTGTTCCACGATAGCAGCAAACGCTTGCGGTTCACGAACCGCCAGATCAGCCAACATCTTACGATCCATTTCAATCCCAGCCATTTTCAGGCCATTGATGAATTGTGAATAGGTCATGTCGTGCAGGCGAACTGCCGCATTGATCCGCTGAATCCAAAGCGCGCGGAATTCCCGCTTGCGGACACGGCGGTCACGGTAAGCATATTGGCGGGCTTTATCGACCGCTTGTTTCGCAACACGAAAGACATTTTTACGGCGGCCATAATAACCTTTGGCTGCTTTAATGACTTTGTCATGACGGGCTTTGGCAGTAGTGCCAGAAGTAACTCGAGCCATGTTAAACCTCCTTTAGGCGTAGGGCAGAAAACGCTTCACAATGCGAGCATCGGCATCACAAAGGATCATGGTGCCGCGCGCTTTGCGCTTCATTTTCTGGGTACGACGACGGAGATTATGCTGAAGGAAAGCCGCGCTTCCACGCACCTTTCCTGAAGCGGTCAGACGAAAACGTTTTTTCGCCCCGCTTTTGGTTTTCATTTTGGGCATTTCAACCTCTTTTTCGTTAGGGTGATGACCCGAAGGTCTATTTATCCGGTCGGGCATGCCCTTTTAGCCCGATCGCGGAACGAAGTGGTTTTATAGCCACCAACCCCCTTGAATGCAAGCCGTTTTTTTGGCCATCACCCAAGGGGAATTTCAGTCTTATTTAGGCGGGCGCCAATACCATAACCATTTGGCGGCCTTCCATTTTTGGCATCGCCTCAACCTTGGTCAATTCTTCCATTTCTTCCCGCACGCGGCTTAACACTTGGGCGCCGAGTTCTTGGTGCGCCATTTCACGGCCACGAAAACGTAAAGTGACTTTTACCTTATCGCCAGCGCTGATGAATTTT
Organism: uncultured Hyphomicrobiales bacterium; assembly: GCA_964399415.1. GTDB lineage: Bacteria > Pseudomonadota > Alphaproteobacteria > Puniceispirillales > UBA1172 > JAGWAQ01. The sequence continues at coordinate 13,945 of CAYNQW010000035.1, read as the reverse complement.
TTGACGTTCTTCATCTTCACTTGATAATCGTGTTCATCAATATTGGGGCGGAGTTTAATCTCCTTCACATCGATAACTTTTTGCTTTTTACGGGCTTCATTAGCTCGTTTTTGCGCTTCGTATTTGAATTTCCCATAATCAAGGATTTTGCACACAGGGGGATCGACATTTGGCTGAACTTCAACCAAATCAAGGCCAGCATCAGTGGCGCGATCTAGGGCTTCATGAATGGAAATAATTCCTAATTGTTCGCCATTTTCATCAATGCAGCGAACGTTAGGTGAAGTAATGGCGTCGTTGACTCTTGGGCCTGAACGTGCCGGTTGGGACTTCGTGTTCCCTAAAGGTGGTCGTGCTATAGAAATCTCTCCTGTATGACTATTCAAACACGTTGCTATTATAAATCGCTATTCTGCCGCTGACAACTGATCTGGTGGCAGAATTTCTTGGCCTAACGCGTCAATGGCTTCATCAAGCGACAGCGTTTCTTGTTTATCGCTTCCAAGACGGCGCAAAGCAATGCTTTGGCTTTCGGCCTCACGACCACCGACCGCAATAATAAACGGCACTTTAGCCACCGAATGTTCGCGCACTTTATAACCGATCTTTTCATTGCGCATATCCGTTTCAACCCGGAAACCTGCCGATTTGAAGCGAGCGGCAACATCTTGCGCGTAATCATTGGCGACTTCGGTGATGGGCGCGACCACGCATTGAACCGGCGCCAGCCAAGCCGGCATACGGCCTGCATATTGCTCAATCAAAATCCCAATCCAGCGTTCCAAAGACCCTAAGATGGCGCGGTGCAGCATCACCGGGCGTTTGCGCGAGCCATCTTCATCGACATATTCAGCATCAAGACGGTCAGGGAGAACGAAATCTGCCTGCAATGTGCCGCATTGCCAATCACGGCCAATGGCATCCCGCAAGACAAATTCAAGTTTTGGGCCATAAAACGCCCCTTCGCCAGGATTGAGTTCAGTGGCAATCCCCGCCGCCGCGGTAGCGTCACGCAAAGCCGCTTCCGCCTTATCCCAAGTTTCATCGCTTCCAGCGCGCACCTCAGGACGATCGGAGAATTTAACCCGCACATCTTCAAAACCAAAATCGCGATAGACATCAAGCAATAAATTACAAAACGCTATCGTCTCGCTATTGATTTGATCTTCGGTGCAGAAAATATGAGCATCGTCTTGGGTGAAGGCACGCACCCGCATAATGCCATGCAACGCCCCCGAAGGTTCATTGCGGTGGCAAGACCCGAATTCAGCCATCCGCAACGGCAGATCACGATAAGACGTGATGCCCTGGCGATAGATTTGGACATGGCCGGGGCAATTCATTGGCTTAAGGGCAAGGGTGCGATCATCTTCAGACGCGGCGGTGAACATATTTTCACCGAATTTATCCCAATGCCCTGAGGCTTCCCATAAACTGCGATCCACCAATTGCGGGGTTTTGACTTCTTGATACCCAGCGACATCCAAGCGGCGGCGCATATAATTTTCAATTTCCCGATAAAGCACCCAGCCTTTTGGATGCCAAAACACCGAGCCAGCGGCTTCTTCTTGCATATGGAAGAAATCAAGACTGCGACCCAGTTTGCGGTGATCGCGTTTCTCCGCTTCTTCCAACATAGTCAGATAAGCCTGAAGGTCTTTTTCAGTATGAAAGGCAGTTCCATAAATGCGCTGAAGCATTGGGCGATTGGAATCGCCGCGCCAATACGCACCGGCTGTCTTCATCAACTTGAACGCATGGCCAAGCCGCCCTGTCGAGGGCAAATGCGGCCCGCGACAAAGATCAATAAAGCCGCCTTGGCGATAAAAAGTTACCGTTTCATCTTCAGGAATAGCATCCACCAATTCCACTTTGAACGGCTCATCATTGTCTTTGTAAAACGCCACCGCGTCATTGCGCGTCCACACTTCACGGGTGATGGTTTCATCGCGATCAACGATGTCATGCATCCGTTTTTCTATGGCGTTCAAATCATCTTCGCTGAAGGCGGTTTCACGATGAAAGTCGTAATAAAACCCATTTTCAATCGCGGGCCCGATGGTAACCTGAGTTTCCGGAAATAATTCCAGCACCGCTTCGGCCATCACATGGGCGGCGTCATGGCGGATTAAAGCAAGACTGTCTGCGTCTTTATTGGTGACCAAGGACAGCGCTGTATCGCTTTCCAACACGCGGCTGAGATCAATCATCTGATCGCCAATACGCGCGGCCATCGCGGCTTTGGCTAAGCCTGGTCCAATATCCGCCGCCACATCATAGGGCGTAACGGGCTGGGCGTATTCGCGAGTCGAGCCATCGGGCAAGGTAATGACAGGCATAAGATCCTCATCAGGGGCAAGATAAAGCGTCTTGCAGGTTACAGTCGTTCAAGGGTTGTACTGGTTTCAGCCTATGATTTCAAGAGATTGACATAAACACCAATGGTGGATTGGCACATTTTTTCTGAAGAAAAGCCTTCTTGAATAAATTTTCGGGCATGGCTTGCCATGATTTTTCGGTTTTTCTTGGTCATGGAAAGACCTTGTTTGATCGCGTCCGCCAGGGCATCAACCTCGACAGGTTCAGCCAGCCAGCCGGTTTCACCATCAATAATGCTTTCCGCTGCACCGCCATGATTAAAAGCCACCACAGGGCAGCCCATGGCAGAAGCTTCAATCGCCACACGGCCAAAAGGTTCAGGCGTTACGGAAGGCATCACCACCACATCCGCCAACATTAAGGCCGCCGGCATATCCGTCATGCTTTTGCTGATCCGGCATTTTGATGCAATCCCAGCCTTGTCGATATCCGCCACGAGTTTTTGTTGAAAGTCTTTATCGCCATCACCGGCGCCAACAAGCACCAGCATGAATTCCCGATCTTTCAGTTTGCCCATTGCCTCGATCAGAACCGACCAGCCCTTCCATTTGGTTGGACGCCCCGGCAACATCACCACAGGCTGACCATCGGGCAGTATTAAAGTATCGGCGGCTTTGATCACCCGCTGTGATGCCACGGCTTTTGGATCAAACAGTTGAATATCCACCCCGCGATGGATGATCACCGTCTTGTCTTTGGCTTCCGGAAATTGCGACCAAATCAGCCCCGCCACATAATCGGAAATTGCAATCACAACATCACTTCGCACCATGATGCTGTTGTAAAATTTTTTGAAAATATTCCCCGCCTTGAACCGCCCATGAACGGTTGTGATGGTTTTCAAATTCAAGGCTTTACAAACAGGAAACGCAATCCATGCTGGCGCACGCGACCGAATATGCACCAAATCTGGCTTAACACCCTCAAGGACTGCCCTAAGTTTTCGGCGCACCATTAACCATTTCAGTGGGTTTTTGGAATGCACATCAAGATTGATATGATCTGCGCCTATGCGTTTTAATTGGCTTTCCAGCAACCCGCCTGAACTGATCACCACGGCTCGCCCACCCGCATCAATGATCGCCGCCGCCATCTCAACGCTTCCCCGCTCGACACCGCCATGATTAATCGCGGGCAAGATTTGCACAATCACCTTGCCATTGAGTTTTTGGGATTTGGTTTTTTTTGCCAGCGCCGCGCGGCCTAATGGCGTTTTGACTAGAGTTTTTGCATTCATTGATAACGTAACGCCATGTTTAGATTACTCAGTACATTCTTTATAACAAAACGCACCTGTTAAGCAATTCACCTTCTGGTTTCATGCCAATATTTCTTTGCTTGAAATCGCATCACCAAAAATTTAACCCATTGAATTTATTGCTGGGATTATTCTACACTTAAGAAAAGGATAGAAACATGACCGACGCGCCCTCACCTGTTGAATTTTTCCAAGCCCCCCACGGCACAACGATCGCTTGGTCAGGCTGGCCGCCTAAAGACAAGGCAAAACTGACGATTGTCTTCTTGGCTGGGCATGGGTCTGATATGGATGGCACCAAAGCGATAGCCACGGCGGAATGGGCGCGTGAAAATGATCTCGGCATGATGCGGTTTGATTATTTTGGCCATGGCCAATCCTCCGGCGATATGATGGATGGCACGATTGGTCATTGGCACGATGATGTGCTGGCGGTGATTGATCACTTAACCACGGGGCGATTGGTGCTGGTGGGGTCTTCGCTTGGCGGGTGGCTGATGATGTTGGCGGCACGGGCAAGACCTGAGCGCATCGCCGGGCTGGTGGGAATAGCGGCCGCACCCGATTTCACCGATGATTTGATTTGGAATGCACTGACCCCTGATCAACAAAATCAGATGGCGCGGGATGGCCAAATAGCCCTGCCCAACCCCTATGCGCCAGAAGATGTTGTGTACCCTTATCCATTGATCACCGAAGCACGCTCGCATTTTGTTTTGCGCGATCGCATGACCGCCCCCTACCCCGTGCGGCTATTACAAGGCATGGCGGATGAAGAAGTGCCTTGGCAAACGGCTGAAAGATTGGCCGCAATATTAGATGGTCACGACATCAGCACGATCTTGGTTGAGCAGGCAGGGCATCGGTTTTCTGAACCTGAACACATTGATATTTTACTGTCCACCTTAGGGGAAGTCACCCTAGCCGCGCAAAAGTGAGTGCCAAAAAAGCATCAGAAATCAAGGTCTGTATAATGCGCCGGCGGGGTGATGCCCGTGACGGTATCGCTCAATAAACTGCGGAAACTGGGGCGTGATTTGATCCGCGAATACCATGTTTTGGCTTCAGGCCAATCTTGCCAATGAACATCACCAAAATAATCCGCCACCGAAAGCGACGCGGCGGCGTAAAGATCGGCGGTGGAAAGTTTTGACCCCGCTAGCCATTTTCTTTGTTCCGCCAAATGATTAATATATTCAAGATGCGCGGAGAGATTCGCCATCGCCGCCCGGATGGTGGTTGAAGACGGCACGCCCTCCCCCGTCAAGCGCCGCATCAATTTTTCATTGATCAATGGCGTGATGACTTCGCGCTCTACTTTGCCCGCAAACCAATCGGTCAGGCGCCGGATTTCTGCTTTTTGAGCCGCGCTGCCTGTAATCAATGCGGTTTCGGGGAAAGTTTCTTCCAGATATTCGGTGATCGCCCATGTGCCAACGAGCACGGTGCCATCATCTTCCACCATGACGGGAACAGTGCTGGCAGGGTTAAGCATCAAGAATGCCTTTGGACGCTCCCAATAAGTCTCAAGTTTGAGCATTACGTCAAGTTTACGTTCCGCCAACACAAGCCGCGAATATCGCGATCCGGTGGATAACCAGTAATGATGCAAAACACGCATTAATCGGCCTTCAATATGAACACTGTCTCAACAGATGCCAAAAAAGGAAAACATTTGGGCTTAAGACGAACGAACCACCCAAGGTGTTTCTGGCAAATCATCTAAACTTGTCGCCGAAACGCTGATAATATGCAAGCGTTCTTCTTCGATTGGCGCGGGCAAATCCACTTGATCAGCCTTTAACTTTGAAAACCCTAGTTTTGGGTAGTAATCACGTTCACCGGAAACAAAGCATAGCGCCCATGGCCCTGACCGCGCCAAGGCCAAACTCTCACGAACCAACTGTCGGCCTATGCCTTGGCCGCGCAATTCCGGATCAACCGCAAGAGGCCCTAGCAATAAAGAGGGCATGGCGTTGATGGTGATCGGCCAATAACGAATAGACCCCAGCAAATGCCCCGACCGATTCTCATCTTCGGCCACAAGGCTAAGATCGGCGACTTTCTGACCATGACGCAATTGCCAAATGTTACGGCCGCTATGGCTAGGGGCAAAGCCCAAAGCCATTAGCCGTTCTATTTCAGGCTGATCCGCAGGTGTTTCTTGGCGGATGTTAAACATGCAAATTAGGCGATTGCCTCTCCGCTTGAACTTGCCATCAATGGATGCGGCAAGGTTTTGACAATTTCACTAGGAACAACGTGCCAGAACTTTCCAATTTCCCGTTCCCAATTGGAAAGAATCCGCGATGCTAGCGATGAATTGGTATAGCCAACATGAGATTCAAGCAAGGCTTTTAAGTTTTCTTTCCAATAGTCTTCTTGCAGGCGATGCAATTCTAGCGTCTCAGGATTGATCTGGCCTTCAAATAGACCGTCTGGATCATAGATATACGCCATGCCGCCCGTCATGCCAGCGCCAAAATTGCTGCCAACATGGCCTAAAATCACGACTTTACCGCCGGTCATATATTCACAACCATTGCTGCCGCATCCTTCAATAACGGCTGTCGCGCCAGAATTCCGGACGGCGAAACGTTCACCCGCTTGACCAGCGGCGAACAATTGACCCGCCGTCGCGCCATAAAGCACGGTATTGCCGATAATCGTGTTATCCTCAGGCACCAGCAAGGACGCGGCCATTGGCCTTAAAGTGATCAAGCCTCCAGACAATCCTTTGCCAACATAATCATTGGCATCGCCCAAGACTTCCAATTTAACCCCTTGAACAGCAAAGGCGCCAAGCGATTGCCCCGCGGAACCGCGCAAGCGCACGGTGATGGTTTCAGCCTTCAGGCCTGTCATCCCAAAGCGGCGCGTGATATGCGATGACAATCGCGTTCCAATCGCCCGTTGCGTGTTTTCAACATTGTAAGACAATTGCATCCGCTGACCACGTTCGAGGGCGTCCCGCGCATCTTGAACCATCAAGGCGTCTAAAGTATCTGGCACTTCATTGCGCCCTGAATCATTGCCGGAAACTTGCGTGTTGTTGGCCTGCACCAAAATCGGATTGAGATCCAAATCATCCAAGGCAGCATTGCCGCGGCTGACCTGCGCCAGCATATCGGTGCGACCAACGATTTCGCTCAAACTCTTAACGCCGAGATCAGCCAATATTTCACGGACTTCTTCCGCCAAATGGGTGAAGAGTTGCACGACTTTTTCCGGCGTTCCTGTGAATTTAGCCCGCAGGTCTTCGCGCTGGGTGCATACCCCAACCGGGCAAGTGTTGGAATGACACTGCCGCACCATGATACAGCCCATGGCGATCAAAGCCGATGTTCCAATGCCATATTCATCCGCGCCCAGCATTGCTGCCATCACGATATCACGACCAGTTTTCAGACCGCCATCCGTACGCAACACGACTTTATCGCGCAAATCGTTCATCGACAGGACTTGGTGAACTTCTGAAAGCCCCATTTCCCATGGCAAGCCGGCGTGTTTGATCGAGGATTGAGGGCTTGCCCCTGTCCCGCCACCATGACCAGAGATTAGGATCGTATCGGCCTTGGCTTTTGCGACACCAGCGGCGATAGTGCCAATCCCCGTAGACGCCACCAGTTTAACGCAAACACGCGCGTCAGGATTGATTTGTTTCAGGTCATAAATCAACTGCGCCAAATCTTCGATGGAATAAATATCATGATGAGGCGGCGGGGAAATCAGCGTAACGCCGGGGGTAGAATGGCGTAGACGCGCGATCAGGCTATCCACCTTAATGCCGGGCAATTGCCCGCCCTCACCAGGCTTAGCGCCTTGCGCGACTTTAATTTCCAATTCCTGACAATTGTTTAGGTATTCGGCGGTCACCCCAAAGCGACCTGACGCCACTTGTTTGATGGCGCTTGATGGATTGTCGCCATTATCGCGAAGGCTGAAGCGAGCCGGGTCTTCCCCGCCCTCACCGCTATCGGATTTTGCCCCAATGCGATTCATGGCAATGGAGAGCGTTTCATGGGATTCAGGGCTAAGCGCGCCTAGGGAAATCCCGGGCGATACCAATTTCCGGCGAATTTTGGTGATGCTTTCCACCTGATCAAGCGGGATGGATTGATGCCCCGGGGTGAAATCAAGTAAATCCCGCAGATTTATTGGACCAGCCCTATAGACTTTTGACGTGTAGTTTTTCCAACTGTCGTAACTGCCAGTATCACAAGCGTGTTGCATCGAATGAATGACATCAGCATCAAAAGCATGAGCTTCACCTGATTTACGAGCGCGGAAGAAACCGCCAACGGGCAAAATGATTTTATCTTCAGCCCAAGCGTTGTCATGAATGACTTTTAGTTGCGATTCAATGCCAGATAGCCCCAGCCCCGATATCCGTGACGTCATGGGTGGAAAATATTTTGAAACCAATGACCGTGATAAGCCCAGCGCTTCAAAATTATAGCCCCCGCGATAGGATGACAGCACGGAAATCCCCATCTTGGACATGATTTTCAGCAAGCCATTTTCGATAGCCTTGCGGTAATTAGACACAGCGTCTTCAAGGCTTATATTTGCAAGTAAGCCTCGCTGGTGGCGCTCGGCAATCGACTGTTCCGCCATCCACGGATTAACAGTGGTCGCTCCAACCCCCATCAACACGGCGAAATGATGCACATCCAAACACTCACCAGAAGCGATATTGATTGACGCAAAGGTGCGCAATTGTTTCCGCACCAAATGAGCATGAACAGCCCCCGCCGCCAGAATAGACGGAATGGCCATGCGTTGATCATTGGTGTTGTGATCAACCAGCATGACATGTTCAGCACCGCCGCGCACCGCATCTTCGGCTTCGCGTTCGATCCGATCCAAAGCATCGGCAAGCGCGCCTTCCCCATCTGGAGTAAAGGTCGCGTCAATCGTCACCGCTTTATCGCCCAGCCATTTTTTCAGCGCGTTGAATTCAACCGAATTGAGCACCGGCGATTTTAGCAACAAATGATCACATTGATCGGGGGCTTCATCGAGAATATTGCCCAGATTGCCAAGCCGTGTACCTAGGGTCATGACATGACGTTCGCGCAAGGAATCGATTGGCGGATTGGTGACTTGCGAAAAATTCTGACGGAAGAAATGATGCAAGCCGCGATAGCGATTGGACAAGACCGCAAGCGGGGTATCATCGCCCATCGAGCCGGTGGCTTCCTTGCCGCCTTCCGCCATTGGCTGCAGCAACAATTCCATATCTTCCATCGTCCATCCCGCTGAAAATTGCCGCCGCCGCATTTCATTGAGCGGCATAATTTCCATGTCATGCTGACCCGCATAAGCCGTCAAATCATCCATCACCCGCGACCGGCCCAGCCATTCGCCCCAATTCCGGCGAGACACCAAAGCCTGTTTTAATTCCGCATCGTGATACAGTTTGCCTTCAGCCAAGTTAACGCCAATCATTTGGCCAGGACCAAGGCGGCTTTTTTCAATAATGCCGGTTTCTTCGAGATGAACCATCCCTGCTTCTGAGCCTGCCAAAAGCAAATTGTTATTGGTGACCGCAATTCGCATTGGACGAAGCCCGTTGCGATCAACAGAAGCCACCACCCAATCCCCAGAGACCGCCGCCAGCGCGGCAGGGCCATCCCAGGGTTCCATGACGGCATTGCAATAGCCGTAAAGATTACGAAGGTCTTGCGGTGCTTCTGGAGAAACCGCCTCTGGCACCAACATGGTTTTGACCATCGGCAGATCACGCCCGCCATGGAGCATCAATTCAAACACCGTATCAAGCGCCGCGCTATCCGACGCGCCATTTTCAATCACAGGCTTTAGGTGATGAATATCTTCTCCAAACAATGACGAACTCATCCGATCTTCGTGGCAAAGCATCCAATTTCGGTTGCCGCGCAAGGTGTTGATTTCACCATTATGGGCGAGAACACGGAAGGGCTGAGCCAGTTTCCATGTTGGAAAAGTATTGGTGGAATAACGCTGATGATAAAGCGCGAAACGCGACACAAAACGATCATCCAGCAAATCCGGATAAAACGCCGTCACCTGTTCAGCCAAAAACATCCCTTTGTAAATAATGGATTGGCTTGAAAAAGAGCAAAGATAAAATTCTGAAATGCGTTCAGCATTAATGGTGTTTTCGATCTTGCGGCGCACCACATAAAGTTGCCGTTCAGCCGAGGCAACATCAAAGTCACCATCGTCCTGGGGCATGGAGAACATGATCTGCTCAATTTCGGGACGCGTGGCGCTGGCTTTGGTGCCGATAATCGAAACATCGACAGGAACCTGCCGCCAACCGTAAATCCGATAACCAGCATCGAGGATTTCTTCTTCAACGATACAGCGGCAGCGTTCTTGCGCGGCCATATCCATGCGCGGCAAAAACACCATGCCAACCGCCAGACGGCCATCATCCAGATCATGACCGGTGCGAGCGATATGTTCGCGGAAGAAATCCAATGGAATTTCCAAATGGATGCCCGCGCCATCACCCGTTTTACCATCAGCATCGACAGCGCCACGGTGCCAAATGGCTTGTAAGGCTTCGATGCCTTTTTCCACCACTTCGCGGCTTGGCTTACCGTCAATGGCGGCCACCAGCCCTACGCCGCAAGCATCATGTTCCATCTCAGGAGAATAGACCCCGGCCTCAACCAGCCGCTGTTCCATGGCTTTGCGATGCGCCAACCAAGTCGCACCCGAAAGAGAAGTCATTGCAGTCATGTCAATCATGTTTTTGTCCAATTCTTGAAAACAAGCAGGTTTTAGCAATCCAGTTATGAGGCCAATTGATCCGTAGCCGTCGATTTTGCTTTCAGCCAAGCATCCATGCGATCCGCCGCATCTTGACCATCGCGCACCGCCCAAACGACAAGCGATGCTCCCCTGACGATATCGCCCGCGGCAAATACGCCTTCAATTTCCGTCATCATAGAGCGCCAATTGATTTGAACCGTTCCCCAGCGTGATGTTTTCAAGCGTGGCTCATTAAACATTTCTGGTAGGTTTTCCGGATCAAACCCGAGGGCTTTGATCACCATATCGGCTTTCATATCATAGCCTGACCCTTCAATCGGTTCAGGAACACGCCGGCCTGTGGCATCCGGCTGGCCGAGATATATTTTTGAACATCGCACAGCCGATACCGCGTCATCCCCGGCAAATCCATCCGGTTGCGTTAACCATTCGAACACCACTCCTTCTTCTTCGGCGTTCATCACCTCACGGACAGAGCCAGGCATATTGGCGCGATCGCGGCGATAAACACAAGTGACACTCGCCGCGTCTTGGCGAATGGCTGTCCGCACGCAATCCATGGCGGTATCCCCACCGCCAATCACCACAATATTCTTGCCCTTAGCAGAATAAGTTTCCATCTCTTTATCGGTCATCGCATCACCAAGCCCCGCGCGGTTAGATGCCGTGAGGTAATCAAGAGCAGGGATAATTCCTTGCAAATCATTGCCTTCAGCGTCCAATTCCCGGGCTTTGTAAACACCGGTGGCGATCAGCACCGCGTCATGCTTGGCTTTCAAATCCGCAAAACTGATATCAACCCCGACCGAGCAATTCATGGTGAAAGTCACACCAGCATCCCGTAAGAGTTGTTCTCGCCGTTCGACCACATGTTTTTCTAGTTTGAACCCGGGAATCCCATAGATCAGCAAGCCGCCAACCCGATCATAACGATCATAAATTTCAACCTGATACCCTTTGCGGCGCAAGCGTTCAGCGGCGGCGAGACCAGCAGGCCCAGCGCCAATAATGCCGATGGATTCAGCCCGTTCCTGACGGGGTAGCGGCGGTTTCACCCACCCCTGATCAAAGGCGGTTTCGGTGATGTGTTTTTCCACCGCGCCGATGGTCACGCTTTCAAAGCCTTTTTCGATCACGCAATTGCCTTCGCAAAGGCGATCTTGGGGGCAGATGCGGCCACAGATTTCTGGAAAGGAATTGGTGGCAGATGATACTTCCCACGCTTCTTCCATGCGACCTTCAGCGGTCAGCATCAACCAATCTGGAATATTGTTGTGCAACGGGCAATTGGTTTGGCAAAACGGCACCCCACATTGCGAACAGCGGGAAGCTTGTTCCTTGGCTTTGCTTTCGGAAAAAGCCGCGTAGATTTCATCAAAATCTTCTTTGCGACTTGAGGCGCTGCGCTTTTCGGGCATCGCCTTTTCCGTTTGAACAAATTTCAACATACGATCGGTGGTCATAACCTTCGCCTTTTCTTGAGCCGCTCTCATGAACGGCCATCATTGGACAGTGAAACTAACAACACTCGCAAGAAAGGTCAATAATATTAACCTTTATTACAGTTACTCTTCGATAGATATATTCTTTAATTTAACCTACGCATAATATTTGTCAAATTTAGTACCATATTGGTACTAAATAATTGATCTCCAAAATTAAGAATTGGTGGTCACTAAAGACCAAAGGCCATATAGTTTCAGGCGGAAGTCATATTGTTTAAGCATTGCCAAATTCGGCATTGATCAAAGCCTTTTGGAAGTACTGATGACTGAGCAAATAATTTTAATCGCCATAATCCAAGGCATAACAGAATTTCTGCCCATTTCTTCGTCGGGGCATTTGAATTTGGTGCATGGCCTTGCCGGTTATAATGATCAGGGTCTTGCCATGGATGTTGCCGTTCATGTTGGAACGGTTCTGGCGGTTATTCTTTACAATCTCCGCGTCATCAAAGAAATGATCATCAGCGTCCTTTCATTGGGAAAGAGTCACCGCGATAAATTTGGCGTCAGCCTAGCCACCATCATTGCCACCATCCCCGTGGTTATCGCAGGCTTTATCCTCAATCAAAATGACGGCGCGATTGAATGGTTGCGGAGCGTTGAAGTGGTGGGATGGGCCACGCTTGTTTTTGGCATTGTGCTTGGCATTACCGATCGCTCCCAAGGCCGCCGCAGATTTGTTACCATCACGGGAAGCGACGCGCTTGTGATTGGTTTTTCGCAAATACTGGCGCTGATCCCCGGGACCAGCCGGGCGGGCATCACCATGTCAGCCGCGCGGATGATGGGGTTAAGCCGCCGCGCCGCCGCTCGGTTTTCCATGATCTTGTCCATACCCGTGATTTTAGGCTCGGGTCTGTTGAAAGGGCTTGATCTGTATGCCGAAGGCAATCTTGAAAGCATCAGCCCGCTTATCATCGGCGGTCTCTTGGCGATGGTGATCGCGTTCATGTCGATTGGCGCGATGATGGCCATTATCCAGCGCATTGGCTTTATGCCATTTGTGATTTATCGCGTTATTCTAGGGCTGGTTTTATTGGGCAGCGTCTATTTGTTCTAGCCAAGTTTTTTAGCTAAGCAGTTCTAGCAAATTATTCTATCTGGGCATTTTTAAGCAAAACGTCCGCCCGGTTGATACCGCTCTAAATAAGATGGCACAATCAATTCAATCGGCGTTGGATCAATGCCCAAATCTCGAAGATCAAGCGCATCTTCCGCCACGATATTATCAACTTTGAGCAATTTTAACTGATCTCTCGTGACGGGCGGGTTCGGCAAAATAGCCATGGCCGAAGCCGCGATGTTCATCACCGCATGAGGCACGGGGATCAGCAATCGGCGGCGTTTTGTTTGCTTCAGGATATAGGCCATGGCATCGCGGAACCGCATGACCGCAGGGCCGCCCAATTCATAGGTTTTGCCCCTGGCTTTAGGACTCGCCAACACCGCGACCACCGCCGCCGCAACGTCACCGACATAAACCGGTTGCATCTTGTTTGTTCCGCCGCCAATCAGCGGCAAACCCGGCGCCATCACCGCCATGGCAGCGAAGCGATTGAAAAACCCATCGCCTGTTCCAAAAACCAGCGATGGCCGAAGAACAATCGCATCAGGGAAAGCCTCGCGTAAGGCGACCTCTCCTTTTGCTTTGGTTTGGGCATAACGACTGGGCGAATTGAGATCCGCGCCAATCGCTGATAAATGCACCACGGCACTCATGTTGTTTTGAGCGGCGCGTTGACCAATCCGCCCCGGCAATTCGGCCTGTAAGGATGCAAAGCGCTGGGCGCCAGATTCCGACAAAATGCCTATGGTGTTAATCACCGCGTTGCAGCCGGACATGACTTCATCCAAGGCGGCATCGTCCAGCGCGGAGCCTGATATGATGGAAATCTGCCCAACTTCACCCATCGGTTTAAGGAATTTGGCGCGATCGGCGTTGCGAGCAAGCACTTTAATCCGCGCGCCTTGCCGCGCCAGCGCCTCAACAATTTGCCGTCCAATAAACCCTGTTCCACCGATCACGGCGATGGTTGAT
>CAYNQW010000034.1:0-15305 GCA_964399415.1 uncultured Hyphomicrobiales bacterium | reverse complement strand
AAGATTGGATGAATGATCCGGCGCGTTACCAAGACTGGGATTTGGATTTCAACGCTTAACCGAAGAAGAAAGGGTGCGGCAATCATGCCAGAATGGAGGGATGAAGCGTTGATTTTATCGGTGCGCCCTTACGCTGAACATGACGCGGTGATCAATGTCATCACCCTTGAGCATGGTCGCCATGCCAGTTTGGTGCGCGGTGGGCAATCGAGTAAGTTTCGTGGATTGTTACAGCCGGGTAATAAAGTTGATGTCTTTTGGCGCGCGCGGCTTCAGGAGCATCTCGGCACGATGCAAGTCGATATGATCACGCCTCATGCTTCGGTTGTATTGGACGATAGCCTGCGTTTGGCGGGGTTGTCATCGGTTTGTGCGGTTATGGAAGCGTGTTTGCCTGAACGTGAACCTGCGCGTCCCGTCTATAACGCCACGGAAGCCGTCATTAATATGATCACGGCAGATGATCTGGGCGATCAATGGCTGGGCGGCTATGTGCGCTGGGAAATGGGCATGCTGGATATCGCAGGCTATGGATTGGGTCTTGAAAAATGCGGGGTTACAGGAGCCACCACTGGCCTTGAATTTGTCAGCCCAAGAACAGGAGTTGCGGTCACAAGGGCAGGGGCAGGCATCCACGCCGCCCGATTATTGCCTTTGCCGCGATTTCTTGGCGGATGCGGCGAAAAAACCCTTGAAGAAGACCTGCTTGCTGGTATGCAGTTAACAGGGCATTTTTTGGAACGGCAAGTGTTTGGGGCTCATCATCAGCCTTTGCCGCCGGCACGACAACGCCTCATGGCTTTGGCCGAAAAGCGCCTTGCACCGGATGACGGACAGAGTAAAGACTTGGAAAAGACCGAATAGTTTTAGGATAGACAAACAGTATGTCAGAGCCTTCACAATCAACGATCAAAGCAGAATTTGCCGAAGCCTTAAGCCAACGGTATTTGGCCTATGCGTTATCAACGATCACGTCACGATCTCTGCCGGATGTCCGCGATGGTCTTAAACCTGTTCACCGCCGCTTGCTCTTTGCCATGCGGCAACTCAAACTTGATCCCGGTCAAGGCTATAAAAAATCAGCGCGTGTTGTTGGTGATGTCATGGGTAAATTTCACCCCCATGGTGACGCGGCGATTTATGACGCGATGGTGCGTTTGGCGCAAGATTTCGCCATGCGATATCCGTTGGTCGACGGGCAGGGGAATTTTGGCAATATTGATGGGGATAATGCCGCCGCCATGCGTTACACTGAAGCGCGTATGTCTGATGTGGCGCGCCTTTTGCTGGAAGGAATTGATGAAGACGCGGTGGATTTCCGCCCCACTTATGATGGTGAAAGTGATGAGCCGGTTATTCTGCCAGCGGCTTTTCCCAATTTGCTGGCCAATGGCGCGCAGGGGATCGCGGTTGGCATGGCGACATCCATTCCGCCGCATAACATCCTTGAACTGTCCGATGCGTTGGTGCATCTCATCAAAACCCCCGGCGCTACCCACGATAAAATTGCCAGTTTTGTCAAAGGCCCTGACTTTCCGACGGGCGGTGTTCTGGTTGAATCTCCAGAATCCATTGCGGAATCCTATCGCACCGGGCGCGGCAGTTTTCGGGTTCGCGCCGATTGGATGGTGGAAAAAGAAAAAGGTGGCGGCTGGTTGGTGATTGTAACAGCAATTCCTTATCAAGTGCAGAAATCGCGCTTAATTGAAAAAATGGCGGAATTGCTAAACGCGAAGAAATTACCGATGCTGGCCGATATTCGTGATGAATCCGCCGAAGATTTGCGGCTGGTGCTTGAGCCTAAATCAAGACGCCTTGACCCAGCATTGATGATGGAAAGCCTGTTTCATCTGACCGACCTTGAATCCAAAGTGCCGCTTAATCTCAACGTACTGACGGCGGATGGTACGCCCGGCGTCATGCCGCTTAAAGACGCGCTTTTGGCTTGGATTGATCACCGGCTGGTGGTGTTGCAACGCCGTTCTCGGCATCGGTTGGATAAAATCGCCCATCGCTTGGATGTGCTGGAAGGGTATTTGATTGTCTTTCTCAATCTTGATGAAGTGATCGCCATCATTCGAGAAGAAGACCACCCTAAAGAAAAACTGATGGAACGCTTCCGCCTCAATGAAACTCAAGCCAATGCTATTTTGGATATGCGCCTGCGGTCTTTGCGGCGGTTAGAAGAAATGGAGATCAGAGGTGAACGTGATCAATTGGCGGCTGAACGTGATCAATTGTTGGCTTTGCTGGATAGCGAAGACGCGCAACGTTCGTCTATATCCGATGATGTAAAGGCCATCAAATCAGCGTTTTCGCGCAGTGATGCTCGCCGAACACGGCTGGATACGATGCCTGATATTGAAGGTGATCCGATGGCCATGTTGGTGGAAAAAGAGCCGATCACCATCATCTGTTCTGAAAAGGGCTGGATCCGCGCCGCAAAAGGGCATTTGGCCGCTGATGCAGAGATTAAATTTAGGGAAGGCGATGGCCCTCAACATCAATTGCACGCCGAGACCACGGATAAACTCTTGGTGGTCGCCGATAATGGAAGAATTTACACCTTGTCTTGCGATAAACTCCCCGGCGGGCGCGGCTTTGGTGAGCCGGTTTCGCTGATGGTGGAATTGGGCAGTGATACTTCTATTATCAACCTTGTCTTGGCGAAATCGGGCAAGATTTTCTTGGCCGCTGATACCGGTCATGGCTTTGTCACGGATATCGAAAGCAATATTGCCCAGACGCGCAACGGCAAGCAGGTGATGTCTCTTGCTGGAGGCGCGAAAACCATCGTCGCTCGCCCAGTCGAAGGCGATCATTTGGTGGTGGTGGGCACCAACCGTAAAATGCTGGTCTTCCCGATCAGTGAATTGCCAGAAATGGCAAAAGGGCGGGGCGTTACTTTACAACGCTACAAAGATGGAAGCCTTGCGGATGCCAAGACTTTCAATTTGGAAGACGGGCTGACATGGCAACAAGCGGGAGGGCGCACCCGCACAGAACGCGAATTACAGCCATGGATGGGCAAACGCGCCGCCGCAGGTCGATTGGTGCCCACCGGCTTTCCGCGCCCGGCACGATTTACCTGAAATCATAGTAGTCAGGGGCGGCTAGAGCGGTTGCCACAACCCATTGGTTAAAACTTCCGCAGGCTTGAAGCGTGATTTGTACTGCATCTTGCGGCTGCTGTTGATGTAATAGCCAAGATAGACATAATCCAGCCCCATATCATGGGCAATGGCGGCGGCGTCTAACACCATAAAGGTGCCAAGAGAGCGTTGATCTTCATCGGGATCAAAAAAACTATAAACAGCGCTTAAGCCATCATCTTGCAAATCCAACAACATGACGGCCATCACCTTGTCCAAATGGCGGTATTCCAACAGCACCGTTTCAATTGGGCTAGAGGCGATCATTTCGTCATAGCCTTGTTCGTCCATATCCGCCATCTGGCCGTCATGATGACGCGAGGCCAGATAACGCGCAAACAAATCATAATGTTCAGGAAGGCTAATATTAGGCAGGATCGAACGTTTTAAGTCTTTGTTTTTATTGATCACCCGCCGCTGATTGCGGCTGACCTTGAGTTGCCCCAATTCCCCGTCCCCTGATGGAATACGGATCGGCAGGCAAGCCTTACAGTCGGAACAAATCGGTTTATAGACCCAGTTTTCAACCCGGCGGAAACCTGCTTTGGCCAAGGTGTTGTGATGCCGTGGCATGGTCGATATATCCGCGGCAAGCCGTTGTTCCATCGTGTGATCTAGGTATGGGCACGCCATGGGGCGAGTCACGCGAAACTCTAGAGGAATATCTAACTTAATGGGGTTGCGTTGGTTCATGTTCATAAGGTGATCAAAATTAGACCTTAGGTCAACCGTGTCGCGTCAATCTGTCCGCAAAATTAGAAAAATTAGACTTGATGCTCTGTATCGGAAAGCACGGTCACTGCAAAACCACGTTCTTCCAACGCGCTGATGATTTCGCTAACATGATTTTCACCACGGGTTTCCACCACCGCGTCGATTTTTGCCAATTTAGCCGGCACATCATGGAACATCCGTTGGTGAAAAATTTCGACGATATTGCCTTTGCAATTGCCGATGGCCGTGGCGATTGACGCCAGCGTCCCGGGTTCATCTGAAATATGAATACGCAGACGAGCGATCCGCCCATCCTTGGCCATGGAACGCGTCATCACCCCTGCCAAGAGCCGTGGGTCAATATTGCCGCCGCAAATCACAACGCCAATTTTTTTGCCGTTAAAGTTTTGCCGGAACCAAGCCTCGTGCTGGAGGATAGCCCCAATCCCTGCCGCGCCAGCACCTTCGGCCACCACGCGCTGTTGTTCAATAAGCATGCTGATGGCGCGTTCAATGTGACCTTCATCCACCAAGAGAATGTCATCAACCAGGGCTTCGACCACAGGTTTGGTCAAATCACCAGGATGCTTGACCGCGATGCCTTCGGCTAATGTTTCGCCGCCCGGGGTGGTGTTAGTGCCTGAAATCATGTCGCTCATCGTTGGCCAGAGGGCGGCTTCAACGCCGATGATCTTGATCTTGGGATGAATTGATTTTGCATAAGTGGCAATGCCAGCCATCAAACCGCCACCACCGATTGGCACGACGATTGCGTCAAGATCAGGCGCATCGGCCAACATTTCGATCGCCACGGAACCTTGACCAATGGCGATGTCATGGTCGTTGTAAGGATGAACCAAGGTCATGCCGCGATCCTTGATCACCTGTTGGACCACGCCTTCACATTCGTTGAGATTACGCCCTTCAAGGATGACCTCAGCCCCCCAAGCCCGGGTGCGGTTGATTTTCGCAAAAGGGGTTTGAGACGGCATAACAATCACCGCCGGGATTCCCATTTGCTTAGCGTGATAGGCCACGGCTTGGGCGTGATTGCCGGCGGACATGGTGATGACGCCACGGGCTTTCTCCGCATCGCTCAATTGCTTCATTTTGTTATAGGCACCACGCACTTTGAACGATGACGTGTGCTGAAGATTTTCTAATTTCAGCACCAGATCAAGACCGGTGGCCAAAGACAAGCCAGGGGCTGGAATGGTTGGTGTTTTGATGATCACCTTCTTCAGGTCATCATAAGCTTCAATAATGGCATCAGCGGTGATGGCCATGCTCGCCCCCTTATTTAAGAATTCAGTATTTTAGCCACTTCAGCGGCGTAATAGGTTAAGACACCGCGCGCGCCCGCTCGGCGAAAAGCCATAAGGCTTTCCAGCATGGCTTTATGGCGATCAATGCCGCCTGTGGCGGCTGCTGCTTCTATCATCGCGTATTCGCCGCTCACTTGATAGGCAAAGACAGGAAGGGTAAAAGCATCGGAAGCGCGGCGGATAATATCCAGATAAGGCATGCCGGGCTTGACCATGACAAAATCCGCACCTTCATCAATATCAAACGCAATTTCTCGAAGCGCCTCATCGCTATTGGCAGGGTCCATTTGATAGGTTTCTTTGCCCACCACTGAAGCGGTTTTGCCCGCCCCAACCGCGTCTCGAAACGGGCCATAAAAAGCCGAGGCATATTTGGCCGCGTATGACATGATCAACACGTCTTGATGACCCGCCGCGTCAAGGGCATCGCGAATGGCTTTAATGCGCCCATCCATCATATCAGAAGGCGCGATTACCGTTGCCCCAGCGTCAGCTTGCACCACCGCTTGCCGTTGTAACATGGCGACGGTTTCGTCATTGGCCACTTGTCCATCGCGAATCATGCCATCATGGCCACTGGTGGTGAACGGGTCCAAGGCAACATCGGTAATAATGCCAAGGTCAGGAACCGCATCACGGACAGCACGCACCGCGCGGCAAACCAGATTCGTGCTATCTCCCGCCAAGGTGCCGTCTTCATCTTTGTCTTCGGGATTGATGCGAGGGAAAATCGCAATCGCGGGCAGGCCGAGTTCAACCGCATATTTGGCTTGCTTGACCAGCCCATCAATGCTGTGGCGATGAACACCGGGAAGGGTGGCAATGGGTTCAGCCTCGCCATCACCTTCGCGCACAAACAATGGCCAGATCAATGCATCTGGGGTCAGGTGATGCTCGCGCATCATCCGCCGCGACCAATCTTGAAGGCGTGGGCGGCGCAAGCGCGAGGCAGGAAAACGTCCTTGGAATGTATCAAACTTAGTCATGGCCGTCATATTGGCATGACGCGTCACAAAGTCAAAAGGGAAATGATGGCCATAATTTGAGCATAGTGACCTGCCAATCTTCGAAAAGAACAGGAATGACCTCAACCTAAGCCGCAAAAGGCTTCTCTCGAAAGGACTTATCCAGTATATCAACACCATGATGAACATAGTCTCCGACATTGAAGTCCAGCAAAGAGGCCATTGCGGTCATATTATGCTGAACCGCCCGAAAGCCTTGAATGCGCTGTCGGGTGAAATGTGCCGCCAGATCAACGCGGTGCTGATGGCCTGGGCTGGGGATGATCAGATACATTATGTCATCATCACCGCGGCGCAGGGGAAAGCCTTTTGCGCGGGCGGAGATGTTCGCGCTTTGGTGCCAGTCTTGAAACGCAATCACCAAGAAGCCTGCGATTATTTTGTATCAGAATATCTTTTGGATTTGATCATCAACACTTTCCCGAAACCACTGATCACAATCGCCGATGGCTTAACCATGGGGGGCGGTGCAGGGGTGTTGCTCAACGCAAAATATCAAGTCATCACAGAACGCATGGATTTTGCCATGCCCGAAACAGCCATTGGTCTGTTTCCCGATGTCGCCGCGTCAGTTTTCTTGCGCCGTGCGCCGGGGGTGATTGGCGCATTCCTTGGCATGACGGGGTGGCGGATTGGCGCTGGCGATTTGGCGGCTTTAGGGATCATGGAATCGGCAACGGGCGTGATTGTTGATGCCCAAGACCTCAACGGGATGATCGAAAACTTAACCGCGCTTGAACTTGGCGATGATGCCAGCATCTGGGCGCAATTGACAAAGGCGAAGGTCACGCCACAGGATCACCCCATTCTTGACGCCCAAGATTGGATTAATCATCACTTTAGCAAGCCAACCGTTGCGGCCATTCGTGCCAGCCTAGACAGTGATGATCATCCCATGGCGGAGGCTTGCCGTAAGGCCATGGACACCCGATCGCCGCTATCCATAGCGGTGACCCATCATTTGCTCACCGTGCCTCAATATGCTGATCTGACCGTGCCGGCGGCATTGGCTTTGGATTATACCTTGGCTTGCCAGATGACGTCCAAGCCTGACTTTATCGAGGGGGTTCGCGCGGTGCTTATCGATAAAGACAATGCCCCCAAATGGCATCCAGCAACAATTGATGATGTGACGTCATCTATGGTGGATGATCTCTTCGCTGAAGAGGGAAGGCTTGAACTGAATTACCCTGACGGGTACAACCATTACATTGCGCCCCAACAATAACCCTTGATGATAGGTTCAACGATGTTGCTAAGCCGTTATTTCCTCCCGGTGATGAAAGAAACCCCAAAAGAAGCGCAAATCGCGTCACACCGATTGATGTTGCGCGCGGGCATGATTCAACAATCCAGCGCTGGCATTTATTCGTGGTTGCCCATGGGGCTTAAAGTCATGCGGAAAATTGAGCAGATTGTCCGCGAAGAACAGAATCGCGCCGGCGCTAACGAAATCTTGATGCCAACCATTCAACCTGCTGAACTTTGGCAAGAATCAGGGCGTTACGAAGATTATGGCCTTGAGATGTTGCGCATCCAAGACCGCCATGAGCGGGATATGCTCTATGGCCCCACCAACGAAGAACAAGTCACGGATATTTTTCGAAGCCATATTCGCAGTTACAAATCCCTGCCGTTGAACCTGTATCATATTCAATGGAAATTCCGCGATGAAGTGCGGCCCCGTTTTGGGATTATGCGCGGGCGTGAATTTTTGATGAAGGATGCCTATTCCTTTGCCCGCAATGCCGAAGAAGCTCGTTCGGAATACAACAAGATGTTTGTGTCCTATCTTCTGACGTTTCAGCGGCTAGGTTTAACCGCTATTCCCATGGAAGCCGATACAGGCCCTATTGGCGGTGATTTGAGCCACGAATTCATCATTCTGGCGGAAACAGGGGAAAGCGAAGTCTTTTGCCATAAAGATTGGATTGGCCGCAAAATTGATGCGGGTGATGTGGATTACGATAAAGATTTGCAACCGATTGTCGATCAATACACCAATCTTTACGCCGCCACCGATGAAAAGCATGATCCGGCGCAATGCGGGGTCTCTGAACAAGATTTAATCACCACTCGCGGCATTGAAGTAGGGCATATTTTCTATTTTGGCACAAAATATTCAGCCCCAATGGGCGCAAGCGTTGCCGATGAAACCGGCGGTCAATCTGACGTGCATATGGGATCATACGGCATTGGTGTGTCGCGCCTTGTTGGCGGCATTATCGAAGCCAGCCACGATGACGCTGGAATCATTTGGCCTGAAAGCGTTGCGCCGTTTGATGTCGCGGTGGTTAACCTAAAGCCTGGTGACGCGACTTGCGATGGCATGGCTGAAGCGCTTTATGATCAATTGACCAAAGCCGGCAAAGATGTTTTGTACGATGACACCCAAGAGCGCCCCGGGGCAAAATTAGCAAGCATGGATTTGATTGGTATCCCGCAACAAGTGATTATTGGTCCACGCATCGCCGCTGAAGGCAAAGTGGAATGGAAGCAACGTCGTTCCGGAGAAACCCAACAATTGACGCCAGAAGCGGCGTTGAACGCGCTGTTGTCATAATCGAATAAGGACGCTCTATGGCCATTTTCACCCCTGTCGAACGAATGCTGGCGCTCCGTTATATGCGATCACGGCGGGCGGAAGGCTTCATTTCGGTGATAGCGTGGTTCTCGCTCTTAGGCATTGCCCTTGGGGTGGCAACGCTGATCATCGTGATGTCGGTGATGAACGGCTTTCGGGTTGAATTGGTGGGTCGAATATTAGGGTTGAATGGCCATCTTGCGGTCTATAGCACCACAGGCCGTGGCCTTGGCGATTTTGATAATTTAGCGGTTCGCATCGCGGGCATCCCCGGGGTGGTTGCAGTAACGCCGCAAATCGAAGGCCAAGTCATGGCGGCAAGCAATGGCGCGACCACTGGCGCGGTGGTGCGCGGCGTGCGCTGGACTGATTTGGCGGCTCGCAAACCTTTATGGAATGCGCTGGATGAAAAAACACTGGCGAATTTCAAATTAGGCAATCAAGTTTTGATGGGGCATCGCTTGGCGCAAACGATAGGCGTGAAACCGGGCGACTCAATCACCTTAGTGGGGGCAAGGGGGCGAACAACGCCTTTCGGAACTTTACCGCAACGCCGCACCTATAAAGTCGCAGGTCTTTTTGACGTGGGGATGTTTGAATACGATAAAGGGTTTGTGTTCATGCCCCTTGAAGACGCACAATCTTTCTTCGGTCTTCAGCAGAGCGTCACGGGATTGGAGATTTATTCATCGGACCTCAGCCGAACCGATGCCTTGCGCCAGAATATCGAACAAAGCCTTACGCCCACCACACGCGTCAATGATTGGCGCGATCGCAACCGATCTTTCCTGAACGCGTTGGCGGTGGAACGCAATGTCATGTTCTTGATTCTGACCCTGATCATCCTTGTCGCCGCGTTTAATATTATTTCTTCGATGATTATGCTGGTGCGATCAAAGAATAACGATATTGCTGTTCTTCGGGCGATGGGCGCGACTGGCGGCGGCGTCATGCGGGTGTTCTTCATGACCGGCGCGAGCATCGGTGTTGTGGGAACAGTGATAGGGGCGTTGATTGGGCTTGGTTTCTGCTGGAATATTGAAACCATCCGCCATCTTTTGGAAAGCCTGACGGGAACAGAATTATTTGCCGCCGAAATTTATTTTCTGTCCACCCTTCCGGCGGAGGTTAATCCAAAGGAAGTCTTCACGGTCATTGGAATGGCGTTGATGCTGTCGTTCGTGGCGTCGATTTATCCGGCGTGGCGTGCGTCTAAAATCGCACCGGCAGAGGCTTTACGCTATGAGTAAACCAACCCTCAAAACGATTAATGTCAGCGCAGGTAAGGGCGAAATCAGCAAGCCCAGCACGAGCGGTCAAAAGCCCATGTTGCGCCTGAGCAATATTGAAAAATCTTTTTCGCAAGGCAAGTCATCATTGAAGGTGCTGAATGGCGCGTCTCTGTCGATTGAAGCGGGGGAGATTGTGGCGTTGGTTGGGCCAAGCGGCTCAGGCAAATCCACCCTATTGAATATCGCGGGTCTCTTGGAAAGCCCAGATCGCGGGCTTGTGGATGTGGGTGGTGAGAGCGCCTCGAAACTCACCGCCCGAGGGCGCGCCAAACTTCGCCGCCATCAGATTGGCTTTGTGTTTCAGTTTCACCGCTTGTTGCCGGAATTCTCTGCCCTTGAAAATTTGCTGATACCGCAGATGTTGGCGGGGCTTCCGCGTGGCGAAGCAACGTCGCGGGCTCAGCAATTGCTGGCGATGGTGCATCTTGAAAATCGTGCTGACCATCGCCCGGGGCAATTGTCTGGTGGTGAGCAGCAACGAGTTGCGATTGCTCGCGCGGTGGCAAACGCGCCGCATATTTTGCTGGCCGATGAGCCAACGGGAAATCTTGACCCCGAAACTGCGGCAGATGTGTTCAATCATTTAACGGCGATTATTCGCAACACCAACACAGCCGCGTTGATTGTCACCCATAACGCTGAATTAGCAAAAACCATGGATCGGGTGGTGACGATTCGGAATGGTAAAATTTTAGAAGCGTAAATTCAGGGGTTCTCAGCGGCTAAATTCCTAAGTTTTTCTATGCTCTGTTCTTGCCCCTTGCCACTCGGAAGCGGCGTTGCCAATATGGGGTATGTCTTCTCCTCTTTTCGTCCATCTCCGTGTTCATTCCGCTTATTCGCTTGCTGAAGGCACGTTTCAGATTGGCGATTTGATCAAGTCGGTTAAAGCCCTGGAACAACCGGCTGTTGCGATCACGGACAGTTTCAACAATTTCGCCGCGCTTGAATTTTCAGATAAGGCCGTGGGTGAGGGCATCCAACCAATTATCGGAGCGCAGGTGGTGCTTTCCGATGGCGAGGAGATGCCCCGTGGTGAAGTGGTGCTGTTGGTGCAAAACGAAGCAGGCTGGCTCAACCTCTCGCAATTAATTTCGGACGCATTGCTTGCTGAAAGCGACACGCCTTTTGTCCCTTTTGAAGCCTTAGAGCGTCATCATGAAGGGTTGATTCTATTAACAGGCGGATCGGCCAGAGGGTTTATCGCGGGCGTTGCCGCAGATGGTCAGGCCGGGCTTGCGGAAACACGCTTGCAACGCTTGATGCGCATTTTGCCGGGGCGTGTTTATGTTGAACTTCAACGGCATGGCACCAGTCGTGAAGCGGCGGCTGAGCCGATCTTGCTCGATTTGGCGTATCGTTTGGACGTGCCGCTTGTCGCCACCAATGATTGCTATTTCGTCAAACCAGAAATGGCGGCGGCGCATGAAGTGCTGCTCTGTATTTCGCAAGGCGTGACATTGGATGAAACCAGCCGCCGCCGCGAAACCGATCAACATTATTTGAAATCCGCATCGGAAATGATCTCAGCGTTTCATGATCTGCCGGAAGCGATTGAAAACACCGCAATCATCGCCCGCCGTTGCGCCTATAAAGTGCCGAGCAAAGCTCCTATTCTTCCGGCTTTCCCGGTGCCTGAAGGCTTGACCGAAGAAGATCATCTGCGGTCTGAAGCCCATGCAGGGCTAGAAAAGCGATTTGCGACGGCGAGTTTTGATGAAATCCGCGACAAGGCTGAACAAGTTAAAATCTACCATGACCGTCTTGATTTTGAATTGAGCGTGATCATTCAGATGGGATTTGCGGGCTATTTCTTAATTGTTGCGGATTTCATTGGTTGGTCAAAAGATCACGGCATTCCTGTTGGGCCGGGGCGAGGGTCTGGCGCGGGATCCTTGGTGGGATTTGCGCTGGGCATCACTGATCTTGATCCAATCCGTTGGGGGCTGTTGTTTGAACGTTTTCTCAACCCGGAACGGGTATCCATGCCTGACTTTGATATTGATTTTTGCCAAGATCGCCGTGATGAGGTGATCACTTATGTCCAGAAAAAATACGGCAGTGATCGGGTGGCGCAAATCATCACTTTTGGGTCGTTGCAAGCACGGGCAGCGTTGCGTGATGTGGGGCGTGTCATGGGGCTTCCCTATGGTCAGGTGGATCGCATTGCCAAATTGGTGCCGAGCAATCCAGCCAATCCCGTCACCTTGAACCGAGCCATCGAAGAAGAAGACGAACTCAAACGTGAGCGTGATCAGGATGAGCAAGTGTCAGAATTGATCCGCGTGTCTTGCCAATTGGAAGGCCTTTATCGCCACGCGTCGACCCATGCCGCAGGGGTGGTGATTGGTGATCGGCCTTTGCCCGAACTGGTGCCGCTTTATCGTGACCCGCGTTCTGATATGCCGTTGACGCAATTCAACATGAAATGGGTGGAAAAAGCAGGCCTTGTTAAATTTGACTTTTTAGGGCTGAAGACGCTGACCGTCTTACAGCAAACGCTCCAGCTCTTGCAACGCCAAGGGGTTGAGTTGTCCCTTGATGATATCCCGCTGTCAGATGACAAGACCTTCGCCATGCTGTCGCGCGGCGATACGGTGGGCGTCTTCCAGTTGGAATCGACTGGCATGCGTGATGTGCTAAGGGGACTAAAACCTGACCGTTTTGAAGACATCATCGCGGTGGTAGCGCTGTATCGCCCGGGGCCGATGGATAACATCCCCAATTATGTGGCGCGCAAACATGGCCGGGAAGAGGTCAAATATATGCATCCTTGGTTAGAGCCGGTGTTGGCGGAAACCTATGGCATTATGATTTATCAGGAGCAAGTCCAGCAAGCGGCGCAGGTTTTGGCTGGATATACGCTTGGCGGGGCGGATATTTTGCGGCGGGCGATGGGGAAGAAAATTCAGGCGGAGATGGATGCTCAGCGTGAAAAATTTGTTTCGGGTTGCGCTGAAAATGATATTCAAGCCTCTCTTGCTTCGGATATTTTTGATCAAATCAACGCTTTTGCAGGCTATGGATTCAACAAATCTCACGCCGCCGCCTATGCGTTGATCTCTTGGCAAACCGCATGGCTGAAAGCGAATTATCCTGCGGCGTTTCTGGCGGCAACCATGACTCTTGATGCGGGCAATACCGATAAATTATCAGTCTTTAAGCAAGATTGCATCACCCATGATATTCCCGTATTGCCGCCTGATGTTAACGCCTCAGAAGCGCGATTTATTGTCGAAGATCATCAAGAAAAATTAGCGGTGCGTTACGCTTTGGGAGCGATCCGCAATGTTGGCATGGAGGCGATGGCGCATCTGGTTGAAAACCGAAATCAGCATGGGCCTTTCGCCAATCTTGATGACTTTGCCACGCGCATGGCAGGGACGTTATCCCGCCGGTTTCTTGAAAATCTGATCAAGGCGGGGGCGATGGACAGTCTTGTTGATAATCGCGCGCAATTGCTCGCGGGGCTTGATGCGATCGTTGGTCATGGGCAAGCGATCAAGCGAGAGCAGGAATCCGAACAAGAAAATCTCTTTGGTGGCACGGAAGAAACACGCTTGAAAATTGTGTTGCCGAATATCCCACAGGCGCCGAGCAAAACCAAATTGGATGATGAATTTGCCGCTTTGGGTCTTTATATTTCCGCTCACCCTTTGGATGACTATGCCGATCAAATGGCGCGACTGGAAATCACGCCTGCCAATCAAATCGAAACCGAAGTCAAAAATCGCGGCAATGGATGCCGGCTTAAATTGGCTGGGATCATCACCGCCAAGAGAATTCGCCGGTCAGCGCGTGGCAATCGTTATGCCTTTATTCAATTTACCGATCAAACCGGCAGTTTTGAAGCCACGGCCTTTTCAGAAACACTCACCGCGGCAGAACCTTTTCTCAATAGCGACGCGCCGGTGATGGTCAAAGCAGATGCGCGGATGGAAGAAGGCGGGGTGCGATTGTTGATCGACCGCATCACCAGCCTAGATGATCAAGCCAATGCTCAAGGCACAACGGTGGATATCGCCTTGCTTCATGCTGATGCGATTGACGGCATCAAAGAAGGC
Organism: uncultured Hyphomicrobiales bacterium; assembly: GCA_964399415.1. Lineage (GTDB taxonomy): Bacteria > Pseudomonadota > Alphaproteobacteria > Puniceispirillales > UBA1172 > JAGWAQ01. Next base: position 1,149 of record CAYNQW010000034.1, on the reverse strand, counting down.
TTGAAGCGTGATGGGGCGGGAATGGGCAAGGTGCAATTCACCATTCAAGCTGATGGCCAATTTGTGACGGTTGCGATTGATGGCGGCTTTAAGTTATCACCGCAGTTTCGCCAAATGATCAAGGCTTTACCGGGAGTGGCCACTATTCGTGACCTCGGCTAGACGATTTCTGTTTTGCTCACTTTTTCCCGAATTTAGACTTGCAATCTGCCCCTGATGGCGGTAGATAATCCTCACCTGCTGGGCGACTTGCAGGAATTCACACATGAAGGCGGTGTTTTCGGCAAATTCCGAGGCGTCTCAGGGCTGTTAGCCCGGACAAACACCATCCGGTGAGGGTAAAAACCTTCCACCCTTCATGGAGGCTTAACCGGAAAAGAAGGAGTTCATCCATGCCTCTACCAAGTTTTACTATGCGCCAATTGCTTGAAGCTGGCGTTCACTTTGGTCACCATACCCGCCGTTGGAATCCAAAAATGGAACGTTTCATTTTTGGTTCGCGCAATAACATTCATATTCTTGATCTGCAACAAACAGTGCCGATGTTGTATCAGGCGCTTGAAATTGTAAGCCAGACTGCCGCTCGTGGTGGCCGTGTTCTTTTTGTTGGCACTAAGCCAGCGGCGGCGGAAACAGTGGCGGAAGCCGCTCGCGCTTGTGGCCAGTATTTTGTTAATCACCGTTGGCTTGGCGGCATGATGACCAACTGGTCAACTGTGTCTCAATCCATTCGCCGTCTGCGCAGCCTCGAAGAGCGTCTTGGCGGCAATGAGGTTCATTCGCTGACCAAAAAAGAAACGCTTCAATTAACGCGTGAATTGGAAAAACTTGAGCGCACCCTTGGTGGCATCAAGGAAATGGGTGGCTTGCCCGATTTGCTGTTTGTGATCGACACCAACAAAGAAGCCATTGCAGTGGCTGAAGCCAATGTTCTGGGTATTCCGGTTATTGCGGTTGTTGACTCAAACGCAAGCCCAGATGGTGTGGATTACCCCATTCCGGGCAATGACGATGCCCTGCGCGCGATCTCACTATACTGTGATTTGGTCGCTGGCTCGGTGATTGATGGCTTGAAAACAGAAATGATCCGTGAAGGTAAAGATTTGGGTGAAGATGTCGCCCCGGTTGAAGATGCCGTTGCGGAAGACG
>CAYNQW010000033.1:0-15308 GCA_964399415.1 uncultured Hyphomicrobiales bacterium | reverse complement strand
GGCGGTTTTGTGGTGGGGGGATTGGACAGCCATAACGATATTTGTGCTGGCATTTGTGATAACACCGGCTTTGATGTGGTGGCCGTGGATTACAGGCTCGCCCCAGAACACAAACACCCTGCGGCATTGGAAGATTGCTTATTGGTCGCTCGTCATTTCCAAGAAGAGAGCGATTTGCCGATAATCCTTTCAGGTGATAGCGCCGGTGGCTGGCTAGCCGCCATGGTTGGATTGGCAAACCCTGATCATTACATTGGGCAAGTCTTAATCTATCCCATGCTGGGCGGTGCGCTCAATCAAGGCAGTTACCTCGAATACGCAGAAGCGCCTTTGTTATCCACGGCACAAGTGGCAATGTATTGGGAAACCTACTTCGATTGCCCCCTTGATCAAACGGCCTTGACCCCACCCATGGCGCTCAATATTTCATCATCTCCAAAGACCGCAATGATCGCCGCCGGTTGCGATCCATTGATGAGCGATACCCCTGATTATGCGGAAAAACTGCGTCAAGCCGGCATCGCGGTTGATGTGGTGATCGAAGATGGGTTGCCCCATGGCTATCTCAGGGCACGGTATAGCGTCGAGCGCGCTCGGTTGAGTTTCCAACGTATCACAAGGGCCATCACCGCCATGGTCGCAAGCGAGCAACCATCATGACCGATGCCAAAACATACCTGACCAGCACCCATTGGGGAAGTTACGAAACCATCACGAAAGATGGCCGCCTCCTTCGGTTAGAGCCGTTTGAACGTGATCAAGACCCCTCCCCGATAGGGCAAGGCATTATTGATGTCATTGATGATCAAACACGGATTAAAACCCCAATGGCGCGACAATCATGGCTCATGGAAAAACGCGCTGGCATCGCACCATCCACAGCAACGGGGCAAAACCGCGGCAAAGACCCTTTTGTGGCTATCTCTTGGGATGAAGCGATTGCCCTTGCGGGAGATGATCTTGCGCGAGTGATCAAAGATCATGGCAATAGCGCGATTTACGCAGGCTCTTATGGCTGGGCAAGCGCAGGGCGATTTCACCACGCGCAAAGCCAAATCCACCGCTTTTTGAACACCATCGGCGGCTATACGAAATCCGTCAACACTTACAGTTTTGCCGCCGCCGAAGTTATCTTTCCGCATGTGGTCGGAGATTTTCGCGGTTTCGTCTATCACCAAACCAGTTGGCCATCAATCATCGAGCATACGGAATTGTTTGTTGGTTTTGGTGGCATCGCCCTTAAAAATTCCCAAATCGGACAGGGCGGCATTGGTGAGCATAGCCAAAAACAATGGATGATGGACGCGCATCAGAATGGGGTTGAGTTTGTCAATATCTCCCCCCTGCAAGATGATGTTTTAGACGATCTCAAGGCGATTTGGCATCCTATTCGCCCCAACACCGACACAGCCTTGATGCTAGCCCTTTGCTATGTCTTGATCGACGAAGACCTCCATGATCAGGATTTTCTCAATCGCTACACCACCGGTTCTGATTATGTCTTCGCCTATATCAACGGCGATAAAGATGGCATCGCCAAAACCCCAGAATGGGCCGCTGATATTTGTGATATTCCGGCGGAAACCATCCGTCACCTTGCGCGGCAAATGGCCTCCAAGCGAACCATGATGTCGTTCTCTTGGTCGCTCAGCCGGCAAGCGCATGGCGAACAACCTTTATGGGCGGGGGTCACATTGGCGGCGATGCTAGGGCAAATTGGCTTGCCGGGAGGCGGTTTTGGTTTTGGCTATGCCGCGGTGCATACGGTTGGCAATTCGATTGATCAATATGACATGGTGGCGATGCCGCAGGGTCAAAACCCCATATCCAGTTTTATTCCCGTGGCGAGGATTGCCGATATGCTCCTAAACCCGGGCGAGCCATTCCAATATAACGGTCAAGACCAGACCTATCCTGATATTCGTTTGGTTTATTGGGCAGGCGGGAATCCTTTCCATCATCATCAAGACCTCAATCGTCTGCGCGAGGCTTGGCAACGTCCAGAGACCATTATCGTGCATGAATGGTGTTGGAACGCATTGGCCAAACACGCGGATTTGGTGTTGCCATGCACCACCAGCTTTGAACGCCAAGATTTAGCCATGTCGCCTCGCGATTATTATGTCATGTCAATGGAACAAGCCATTGATCCGGTGGGCGAAAGCCGAGATGATTTTGACATATTAGCCGCCATCAGCCGCCATATGGGGGTTGAAGAAAAATTCACCGAAGGCCGATCCAGCGAAGATTGGCAACGTTATATTTACACGGAAACCCAGAAACAGATGGTCAAAGATGGCTTTGATTTTCTTGATTATGACGATTTCCGTGAAAAGCGGTGGTTTACGCTCAAAACTGAATCGCAACCCAAAATTTTATTTGAAGATTTCCGCCGCGACCCAGAAGCAAATCGGCTCAACACCCCAAGCGGGAAGATTGAACTCTATTCCAGCACCATTGCTGAATTTGGTTATGACGATGCCCCGCCCCATGCGGCTTGGCTGACCCCACCGGAATGGCTTGGTCAGAACAACCCGACCTATCCGCTCCATCTCTTGTGCAATCAACCCAAGACAAAACTGCATTCGCAATTAGACCATGGCAAGATCAGCCGCGCGGCAAAAATTAAAGGGCATGAAGGCATTTATCTTAACCCCGAAGATGCTCGCAAACGCGGCATCATCGCGGGTGATCTGGTGCGCGTCTTTAATGATCGAGGCGATTGTGTTTGCGGTGCCATCATCACAGCAACCATTCGCCCAGGCGTGGTTTTGATTCCAACCGGCGCGTGGTTTGATCCTGATGATCATGACCGCCTCGTCAGTTGCAAGCATGGCAATCCCAATGTTTTAACACCCGATCGCGGCACTTCAAGATTGGCTCAAGGGCCTGCGGCTCATTCCTGTCTTGTTGACATGGAAAAATGGCATGGCGAAGCGTTAAGCGTTACCGCTTTTGATCCCCCCGCGATTAAAACCCCCTAAAGGCTTTCTGATGACTTGCAAAATTGGAGCAATTCCATTCAAAATCACGGATAAAGGTCTATCCATTCTTTTTGTTACCTCCCAAACGCGAGGGCGTTGGATCCTTCCCAAAGGAAATCTGAAAAAGAACGAAAGCAAGAAGAAAGCCTGCAAACGTGAAGCCTTTGAAGAAGCTGGCGTTAAGGGCAAAGTTCTCAAAGACTTTCCCATGACCGTGGTGATTGGCAAAAGCCAGAAAAAAAAGATTGAGCAAGAATTGGTGACGTATTTTCCTCTTCTTGTTCATAAAAATGAAAATGTCTGGCCTGAAATCAAAGAACGCGAACGACTTTGGGTTCCCTTAGACGAAACAAAAAGCATCGTAGAAGAAGATGATTTTTTGCGGCTGCTTGATTGGTTCCATGACATTGCACCATGGGTCGTAAAAGCCATCAAAGCCAAAAAGAATAAGCGTAAAAATCGAGGCTCTAGCCCTAAAACAGCAAACGCAACAGCACCAGCGAAATAGCGGGAAATGCCGCCAACACAATCACCCGGATCACATCGCTCATAACAAAAGGCAAAATGCCTTTGAAACTTTCGGAAAGCGGCACATCGCCCGCTAGGTTGTTGATCACAAAAAGATTGAGCCCCACCGGCGGCGTGATCAGACCAACCTCAACCACAATCAACACCAATATCCCAAACCATAAGGCGGCTTCTTCGGCGGGCAAGCCAAAATCAAGCGTTTTGAACACAGGAAAAAATACGGGAATGGTCAGGATGATCATTGACAGGCTATCCATAAAACAGCCCAAAATTAAATACACAACCAGCATGATCGTCAGCACCATCCATGGGCTTAACGCCAAGGTCTGCACATAATCCACCGCGGCAAAGGGCAGACGTGTTGATGCGAGAAAACTGTTAAAGATGACCGCGCCTAAAAGGATCATAAAGATCATTGCTGTCGCCGTTGCTGTTTCCAACAGCGCGTCTTCAAAGGATTGGCGATCAAGACCGCCATTGACATAAGCCAATAATCCCGTTGCTCCGGCGCCAACAGCAGCCCCTTCTGTCGGCGTAAACCAGCCGCCATAAATTCCGCCAATCACCAAGGCAAAAATAGCCGCAACCGGCCAGATTTCTTTCAAGGCTTGCTTGCGTTCCGTCCAAGTGGCGCGTTCGGATTGAAGTTCAGACTCGCCGCCAAGCCGCACCATCACCGCAACCGTGATCATATAGCCCAAGACTGCCAAAAACCCCGGCACGAAGGCAACGATGAATAATTTGGCGATATTCTGTTCCGTTAGAATGGCATAAATCACCAAAACCACTGAAGGTGGGATCAAAACACCAAGCGTTCCACCAGCCGCCAGAACAGCCGTCGACAAACGGTCAGAATAGCCATGTTTCCGCAATTCAGGCAGCGCCACTTGCCCCATGGTCGCGGCGGTGGCCAATGATGATCCGCAAATCGCGCCAAAACCGCCGCAAGCGGCAATCGCCGATAAAGCCAATCCACCCCGCCGATGCCCTACCATTTTATGTGCCGCATCAAATAAGGCTTTGGATAATCCGCCTCGGCTTGCGAATTGCCCCATCAATAAAAACATCGGCACGACGCTTAAGGAATAACTGGAAAAACTAGAATAACTTAAGGTTTTCATTTGGGCGACAATCGGCATCCAATGGCCAAAAACCAGATACTGGCCAATAACACCAACGCTAAACATCGCCACCATGATCGGGACGCGAAGCAAGATCAAGACCAGCAACACCGGAAAGGCGATTAATCCCAAATCAAACGGTGTCATGCCCTACTCCTTTGAGCGATGGCATCACCGCCAAGATCAACGTGACCAAAGCCGTGATCATCCACAACCATGCCCCCGGCAAAGCAACCGCCATCCCCCACCAAACAGGCATTTGCAAAATAAATGATGTCTCACCATCAGCGATTTTATTGAGACACCCTATCGTCAATTGGCGGGCAATGAAGGCCGCCATGATCAACATGATGCCATGACTGATTATATTGATGAGGTGAGACAAGCCTTTCGGAAAGAACCTTGCCAGAACGTCAACCGCAACATGACCATGCCGCATCTGACACCAAGGCAAGACCCAGAAAATGACAAAAGCTGTTCCGTATTCAACCAGTTCAAAATCGCCGGGAATAGGCCCTATGCCATAAGCATTGATGCCGCGCCCGATCACGGAAATGACCGTCATCACCATCAAGCCAAGCAACACCAGCCCACCAGTGATTGCCGATAGGCGAGCGGCTTGTTGTGTCCATGTGATAAACGTCGTCAAGATACCGTCAGGGGTTATTTGGCTTTTGCAATGGCAGCCCGTGCTTTGGCTAAAAGTTCCGCGCCATCAATGCCTTTAGCATCCATTTCAGCGACCCAAGCGGCAAAGACTGGCTGAGCGGCATCAATCCACTTTGTTTTCTGAGCATCGTCCAGAACAACCACTTCATTGCCAGCATCACGCGCGATCTTAATGCCAACTTCATCCGCGCGATCCATCGCTTGACCGGCAACCCTTGCCAAGGTCACCCCAGAATGTTGATCAATCACGGCTTTCAGATCATCAGGCAAACTTTCATAGCGCGATTTGTTCATCAATATGCCGAAAGTCGCTGTGTAGAGACCGGGGGATGACTCAAACCCTGTATGGCCATCGGTCAATTCAGACATTTTCAAAATCACTGAAACTTCATAGGGGATCACCGCGCCATCAATCACGCCTTTAGAGAGCGATTCCGGCACCGCAGGAACCGGCATGCCAATCGCGGTGGCGCCAAGTTCTTTCAGCATCATGGTGGTCACACGCGTAGGGCCGCGCAATTTCTTTCCGTTCAGGTCATCAATGCTCCGCACCGCGTTGCCTTTGATGTGAATAATCCCCGGCCCATGAATATGAAACGCCAAGGGATGAACATCTTTGAAATCATTTTGGCCATTTTCCATCATGAATTGATGAAAGGCAACAGAACCAGATTCCGCATCGCCCGTCATGAAAGGCAACTCAAACGCTTCTGCGGTCGGGAATAAACCTGGGGTATATCCAAGCACCGTCCAAATGATATCCACCACCCCATCACGCGCTTGGCCATAGAGCGATGGCGGCTTCCCGCCCAATTGCATGGATGGGTAATGCTCCACCTTAATGCGACCATTGGAATCACGTTCAACCGCTTCGATCCATGGCTCAATGGCTTCCGCCGGAATGGTCGAGGTCAAAGGCAAAAACTGATGGAAACGAAGGGTGACTTCTGCCGCTTGAGACGAATGAACGCCCCATAAAACAGCAAGAGTAATGCAAAAGGCGCGATAGATGGTTTTCATGATGGTCTCTTTCGTGATTTGATCTTGAGAATTTAAAGAAATTTGACAGGTTTTAAAGTCATTAATTCATGAAAAAACAAATTTTCTGCTATTCTATCCCTTCCAAAATCATCTTTCGCATATTCAGGATAAATTTTAATGGATCAGACTTCGTTATTGGACAGCATTCGAGATGGCGTAGCGGCAATTTGCAAGGACTTTCCGGGCAAGTATTGGCAAGATTGTGATGCCCGCCGGGCTTACCCTGAAGAATTCGTCAATGCCTTAACGCAATCTGGCTATTTGGCGGCGTTGATCCCTGAAGAATTCGGCGGGTCCGGCCTTAACCTCACCGCCGCCGCCACTATTTTAGAAGAAATTCATCGCTCAGGCGGCAATGCTGGCGCGTGCCATGCTCAAATGTACACCATGGGCACCATCCTGCGTCACGGCAGTGAAGCCCAAAAAAACGAATATTTGCCAAAAATTGCCGATGGTAGCCTTCGCCTGCAAGCCTTTGGTGTGACTGAACCCACCAGCGGCACCGACACGCTTTCGCTGAAAACCACCGCGCGGCGTGATGGTGATGACTATGTGATCAATGGCCAAAAAATTTGGACATCACGCGCCGAATATTCTGATTTGATGATTCTCTTGGCGCGCACCACCCCTCGTGATCAAGTGGAAAAACGCACCGATGGCTTATCGGTCTTTCTGGTGGATATGAAAAAAGCCGTTGGCAATGGCATGGAAATCCGACCCATACGGGCGATGATCAATCATTCCACCACTGAAGTTTTTTTTGACGATTTGCGTATCCCTAAAAGCAGCCTGATCGGCGAAGAAGGCAAGGGTTTCCGTTATATCCTGACGGGCATGAACGCTGAGCGCATCCTGATTGCCGCCGAATGTATTGGTGATGCGAAATGGTTTATTGAAAAAGCATCCACCTATGCGGGGGATCGGTCTGTTTTTGGCAACCCCATCGGCAAGAACCAAGGCATTCAATTCCCCATCGCTAAGGCCTATGCCCATATGGTGGCGGCGGAGGCGATTGTTTATCGCGCTTCGGCCACCTATGACGCTGGCCAAGACCCCGGGGCAGAAGCCAATATTGCGAAAATGCTGGCGGCGGACGCGTCATGGGAAGCGGCGGAAGCCTGTTTGCAAACCCATGGCGGTTTTGGCTTTGCCGAAGAATATGATGTTGAGCGCAAATTCCGAGAAACCCGGCTTTATCAAGTGGCGCCGATTTCCACCAATTTAATCTTGTCCTATATCGCCGAACACGTGCTGAAAATGCCCCGCTCCTATTAACATTGGCTGCGGTTTCACCGATCAGATTGAGCAAATTCAGCGCGCAACGCGTCGCTATGCTCGCCCAGATCAGGAACACGTTCTGCCACCATGGGCTTGCCGTCAAACAGCGCCCCCGGGGCAATCATCCGCACCTCACCTGATGAGGTCATGGTGGTGATGAATTGCGTTTGTGGATGCTCAATCAAATCATCCACCGTGTTCAATTTTCCATAGGCAATCGAAGCCTCAAAAAGTTTTTTGGCCATGTCATCGCGATCAAATTGACCAAAGACGTCATGCATAATCACGTTAAGAGCATCTCTGTTCTGCACCCGGGCGATGTTGCTGGAAAACCGCTCATCGGTGATCATATCAGGACGGCCTAAGACTTCGGTGGCCAGACGTTGCCATTCGCGTTCATTTTGGATCGACAGCAAAATCAGCCCTCCATCGCCGCAAGGGAAAACGCCATAAGGCGCAATGGTGGGGTGATGCAATCCCGGGCGAGGAATTGTTTTCCCGCCATAGTGACGTTGAATATAGGGAACATTCATCCAATCGGCGAGCGCGCTGAACAAGGACACTTCAATATGCCGCCCCTGCCCGGTCTTTTCACGCCCCAGCAAGGCTTGGAGGATGGCTTGATAAGCGGTCATGCCTGCGCCAATATCGCAAATCGAAACGCCAACTCTTCCCGGCTCTGATGGTCCACCGGTCAAGGACGCTAAACCTGTTTCGGCTTGGATCAATAGATCATAAGCCTTCATTTGGCTGTATTCGCCACTGCTGCCATAACCGCTGATGGATAAAGTGATCAGCCGTGGATATTGGCGGCGCAACTCGGCCATGGAAAGACCAAGGCGATCAATAGCCCCCGGCATGAGATTCTGGATAAACACATCTGCCTGACCAATCATCGCTTTGACCAAGGTCAAATCATCTTGGTCTTTCAAATCAAGGGTGATTGATTCTTTGCCGCGATTAAGCCAAGTGAAATAAGAACTCAGCCCCTTTGCGTCATCGTCATAAAGGCGTGCAAAATCCCCTTCTGGGCGTTCAATTTTAATGACCCGCGCTCCAGCATCAGCCATTTTACCGGAAGCGTAAGGTGCCGCCACCGCTTGTTCAATCGTCACCACCATCAGCCCGTCTAGATCTTTCATAACACCCTCATCTGGAATACGCTTTCATCACCTTATGGATTGGCAAGAAGAATGACAAGCCAATTGACAGACCATTTCATCGACTTAGACTTTCATTTATGGCGCTTGCAGTTAGGGGCTCGCATGGACGATATTTTTGAATTCTGGGGCGATCGTAACCATCCGCTGCATTATTGGAAATGGATAGCGGCGGCTTGGTTTATTGCCATTCTTGGGACATTCCCAACGTTATGGATTTTTGGAAGCAGCGGCATCGCTTGGCCATTTTTCACCTTAGCGATGTTCCCCGCCCTTGCCCATCTCTATGGCTTTCTTGCTAATCTTCGCGCTTTACGGGACGAGCAATTGCCGGGACGCGTTGGCCCTGCCTTGGTTGGGGTGGCTTATCTTTTGTCGGCGATTCTTGCCGCCACGCAAATTGACCTAATCCTTGCCTTCACCCTCCAGATTTCCAGCGTGATGATGGCGACGTTAACCTATGGCATCTTCTTTACCGGTTTTATGCCACTTCTAGCCTTCTGGTTGGTGCATCTGTTGCTATCGCCTGATGTTACTCGACGCGGGGTTGTGATTGCCCTATTGCTGATGACCACCTCTTGGCTGGTGGCGTTGATGACCGGCTATTATCTCGGATCGGGATGATGGAAACACCAAAACCAGCGATTGAACGTGTTGAGGTCATCACTAAGCGTTAACCAAATGCGCTTGGTAATTTGGCAAGGCGTTGGCCGCCGCGTCTTGCCAATGCAAAGGCGGCATTCGTTGCGCGAGATCATCAGGCAAGATCAAATCATCAAATCCAGTTGCCGCCAAATGACGGATTTGATCGGGGATGAGATGACCAGATGCTCTTAACCATCCGTTATAACCGGCCTGCCGCAACGCTCGCGCCAATGAAAACCCTCGACCATCAGCAAAATTGGGGAAATCAATCACAATGACGTCAAAAGATGGCAACCAATCTTTGATCAGCGCCAGATCAACATCACCATCGAGATGAAGCATCTTTCCTTCAACCTGACCGTCATTCCCCAAATCCGCATATCCAATGAGGGTATAACCAGCATAGGGATCACGATGAGGTTCGCCAGTCATCAAGAGCGTGGTCGCAGTGGTCATTAGGATGCTCTTTCTAAAACAGGGGCATGGGATGGAGTTTTTGCGGTTGATTTGAGCGCGGGGTATAGCCTTTGTTTGAAAGGCGATAACCCAACTCGTCTTGTAAATTCCAGAAAAGTTTCATCGCGGTCACGGCGGCCTTCGAGATAAACCGCAACGATCGCATCAATCGCCCCGAGCAGTTCTTCGGCGGGAAAACCAGGGCCAAGCCGCTCACCCAATGTAGCCCCTTCACTGCCATCACCGCCAAGGGTGATTTGGTAATTTTCAACACCCGCGCGATCAAGCCCTAATATGCCAATATGCCCCACATGATGATGCCCGCAAGCATTGATGCACCCCGAAATCTTAACCTTCAACGGTCCAATGTCCTGTTCCAATTTCAGTTGATCAAAATGGCTGGCGATGTCTTGAGCAATCGGGATAGACCGCGCCGTGGCCAAAGCGCAATAATCCATCCCCGGGCAAGCGATGATATCAGAAATCAAACCGATATTAGCCGTCGCAAGTCCGGCTTTTTTCAACCGATCATAAACCGCTGGTAAATACGCCTTAGGCACATGAGGCAAGATGATGTTTTGCTCATGGCTAACCCGCAATTCATCATAACCAAACTCTTGGGCGATATCGGCCATGGCACGCATTTGATCCGCCGACGCGTCCCCCGGTGTCGCGCCGTGATCTTTCAGCGAGATGGAAACAATGGCATGACGGCGATCACGATGCTCATGAATGTTGGTGGCAAGCCAAGCGTCAAACCCTGTGGGCAAGGGGAAATCTTGCCCTGACATTGGCGAAGGGGCATGGCTAAAATCAGGCGGCGCAAAAGCCGATTGAATAGAAGCCTTCAAGGTTGCTGATACAGGCTTAACATCTTTGCGGCTGGCTTTCACAGCGTCTTCAACACGGCGGCGCACTTCATCAATGCCCAATTCATCCACCATGATCTTAATCCGCGCTTTATATTTGTTATCTCGGCGCCCATAGCGATTATAGACATGAAGAATCTGATCAATGTAAGGCAGCAAATCATCCATTGGCAGGAAATCGCGCAACACACGGCCAATACGCGGTGTTCGCCCTAACCCGCCACCGACAAAGATTTTTGCCCCGATGACGCCAGCTTCATTGCGGCGTAATTTCAACCCAATATCATGGAAAGCCACCACCGCCCGATCACCTTCTGAGCCGGTCACCGCGATTTTGAATTTGCGCGGTAAAAACGCATATTCCGGATGCCCCATCGACCATTGGCGAAGCAATTCTGCCACCACCCGCGGGTCTTCAACTTCATCAGCGACTGCACCAGCAAAATGATCAGCGGTGACATTGCGAATACAATTGCCCGATGTTTGAATGGCGTGCATTTCAACATCAGCAAGATCCGCCAAGGCTTCCGCAACCCGTGGCAAATCAATCCAATTGAATTGGATATTCTGCCTCGTGGTGAAATGCCCATAGCCGCGATCATAGGTTTCAGCGATATGCGCCAATTGACGCATTTGGCGACTGTTCAACGTCCCGTAAGGGATCGCCACCCGCAGCATATACGCATGGAGTTGCAAATATAACCCGTTTTGCAGCCGCAATGGTTTGAATTCATCCTCAGTCAAAACCCCATCAACGCGGCGCTTTACTTGATGGCGAAACTCTTCAACACGTTGCCGCACAAAGGCTTCATCGAAATCGTTATAACGATACATGGCGGTCTCCTGTTTGGATAAGCGGTTTCGGTTGAGCGGTTAAAACCCGCGGCGAAGGCCCTTGGGCGCGAAGCCACTCACGGATATGGACAGGCTTGATCTGATCACCATCGCATTCAACTTCAATGGCATAGACCCCAACCACTTCGTTCGGATTACCCTTGGCAAGAGAGGCATCAGCAGCCGATTTGTCGTCGTCAAAAACTTTTGCCTGATTGAGATCGACCTGCCATCCGTTGAGACTGAGATAGACCACGCCGCCTGTGGTGAAATCATTGGCTGTAATCACTTGGGGCATTATGACACCTCTTTAAGCGCGATTGGTTTTAGCGCGATATGATTTTTTTGATAGGGTTTGGCAAGCCAAGAGCCTGTCTTGTCAAGTTGCGGGAAGGCTAGGCTGGTTTCGACTGAAATGCCCGCCTCGCTGAACAATGATGCGTTGATCATTGGCGAAGAACCATAAGCATAGAGATAGACAATCGACTGTCCGTGCTGATGCTCAGCGATGATCTCACTCATGACAAGATGGCGCGGCATTTCAGCAATCGACAACCGCTTGGATTCACGCCGTGTTAATTCAAGAACCGCCGAAGGGATAGACGCATCATGCACCACCACATCGGCATCATGGATCATGCCCATGGCCTTGCGCGTCAGAAGACCGAGGTCTTCGACATAAACCTCTATGGCGTTAACCGAGGGTTTTGGCGCCCGCATCCTGTCCCCATTCTGGCGATGCTGAAACTCCGCCAATAAAAACTCAAGCCCTTGAGTCAATTGCGTTTCAAGTCGGGATTGGTCTTGAGATTTGATGCTTTTGACCGAAGCGGTTGATGCCAGAATATTGGGAACAACTTGATCCAAATAATCCGACCAAAACTGCCGCCGCAATGCGCCTTTTGGTAAAATATCCGCGCGCGGGCGAAACAAGCCTGCCGCCTTCGCCACTATCCCTGTTTCTGGATGCAATAGAGATTCAATTTTGGCTTTGATATCACGGGCAATAATTGGGCCTGTGCCTTCTGTGCCAATCGCCACCACCACGGGGTCACGATCCACCAAGGCAGGCGTAATAAAACGAGACTCGGCTTTGTTATCAATGACGGCGTAAAGCAAACCATGGTCATCAAAGATTGCGCGAGCCTGCAACCGATTGGCTTCATGTTCTGTGCCGATAAAGGCAAAAGCCGCGTTATGGCAATCATCCTCTTCAACCATGCGCTGGTGGATGATGACTTTGCCTTGGTCTTGCCATGCCTGAAATTGCGCCGCGATTTCAACCTCATCATCATCATGAAAGACATGGATCATGGCGCTTGATTTCATCACCAATCTGGCTTTATGCACACAGTCTTCGCCCGCGCCCACCAACAATACCTGCCGTGAATTCACCGCAACAAATATAGGGAAGTAATCCATAGCCTAAGCATCCTATGCCCATGTTTCGATGGGGTGAGCATAAAATGGGATAGCGCCAGCAACAGTAGAAATGGCAAAAAGAGATGCGTATTTTTCACTTCTTGGAAGAAAGACGAAAAAATAATCTCAAGTTCAGGGCGGTGAAGCGACTTCAATTCACATCATCAGAAGGCGAATAACGCAAAGCAAATTATTCTCGCGTCTTCCAATATTCTTCGCCGTAATCTTGAAAAATCTCTTCGCCGGCATCAATATCTTTGGTGGCCGAGAAGCGCACAAAACGATTATCGTCATCAATTTCCCATTCGGCATTGGCATCACTGGAATGGTTATACATCATGCCATAGCCCATAATGACCAGATAATCGGTCGCCACATCGGGGCTGGTGAAGAGATAATCATTCAGGCGATTTTCTTCTGCCAAATCATCATCATCAATCACCAAATAAGGGCAACGTTCGATCACTTCACCGGCTTTGATATCGACAAGAGCAAAAACACCTTGGCCATGTATCGGGGAATCGCCAATTCGGATTTTTCGGACGCTTTCCGAAGCGTGATTGAATTTTCGCTTTGAAGACGATTGCTTTGAATTTGACATGCCAATTCAAGCCTTTACTAATGAAATGATTAAGCCTTGGTTTTCCACGGATACGCCTTGTTTGCAAGCAATTTATTCCTGACTCACTCAAACCAAAATCGAGCGATGGTCACATCAAAGTTTTAACGCCATAATAATCCAACAGTTCGGGAGAAGACCATAATGGCAATCTTTATCGGTTTATTGGGGATGATTGTTTTTGCAGGGTCTATCCCCGCCACCGCCTTGGCCATAGAAGGGTTTTCGCCTGAATTCACCACGCTTTTTCGAGCGCTCTTAGCCGGTATTTTTGGGGGCATATTGTTGCTTTTGATGCGCCGCCCCTTTCCGCGACAGCATCTTGTTCGGCTGACCATCATTGGCTTGTTGATCGCCTTTGCCTTCCCCGGCTTTATGGCTCTAAGTTTAAGCGAGGTTAGCCCTGCCCATGGCGCGGTGGTATTGGGCATCATTCCGGTGTTTTCTTCCGTGATTTCGGTGGTGATCACGGGTTTGCGCCCGCCGGTAGCGTTCTGGATTATTTCATTAACCGCCAGCCTGATTGTCATGGGCTTTGCCTTAAACGAAAGCGGCTCTCATCTTTCAGGGGGTGACATCTATATGCTGGTGGGGGCGTTATGCACGGCGTTTGGTTATAATCTTAGCGCTAAATTATCGTCAGAAATGGCGTCTTGGGAAGTGATCACCTGGTCATTAGCCCTAACCTTGCCGCTGTCGTTGATTGGCAGTGTATTGACATGGCAAGGCATGCCTGTGGCCAGCGCCACCACCCCTGTACACCTGATCTGGGCTGGGCAAATCTATGCTGGATTAGGATCAATGTTATTGGGGTATATTCTTTGGAATATGGGCCTGACGTTGGGCGGTGTTGCCCGCATAGGCCAATTGCAATATTTGCAAGTCTTTGTGACCCTTGGCATGGCGGCGGTGGTTAATCACGACCCTTTGCGTCTTGAAACTGTGCTGACCGCCACGCTGGTCACTTTGTTGGTGATCTTGGCCATGCGCTTCAAAGCAAAGGTCAAGCATCAAAATTAAAGACTTTCATCCCCAACAAAAAAGGAAGGGCATTTCTGCCCTTCCCCAATTTGCTTATCTCTAAAAGAGATCGGCGATTACTGAGCCATCCAAGCGTTGAAGCGTTCGGAGATTTCAGCACCGTTATCAGCCCACCAATCTGGGTCAGCAATAATGGTACGTGCGTTCACTTCTTCACGGTTTGGCATATGCTTCAGGATGTAGTCACCGGTGTTAAACCATGGCTCATTCGCAGCAATGATTTTCAACGCTGAATTACGCATTGGGCCATAGTTGATGTACTTAGCCTGCTGGGCTTGTGCTTCGGTTGAAGACATATGAGCAGCAAGTTTGAAGGCTTCTTCCTTGTTTGGAGCACCCTTCACAACAACCAGCCATTCTTCTTCAAGCACCTGACCGTCCCACATGGTGACGAAAGGCTGACCATCGTTAAGAATAGCAGAACCAATACGGCCGTTATAAGCCAATGACATCACAACTTCGCCTGAGGAAACGAGTTCCAGAGGCTTCGCGCCTGATGACCAGAAAACGACATGGTCTTTAATGGTGTCGAGTTTAGCAAAAGCACGATCGATGCCTTCAGGTGTATCCATAACGTCATAAACGTCTGCGATAGCAACGCCATCAGCAACCAATGCCATTTCGATCAAAGCGTTACCCCA
>CAYNQW010000032.1:0-15441 GCA_964399415.1 uncultured Hyphomicrobiales bacterium | reverse complement strand
CTGGATCATTCATCCAATCTTTGCGGAATTTGACATGGGTGAACAAATGCACCCGTCGATCCAACACTTCTTCCAATTCACGACGCGCGGCAGAACCAATACGGCCAATCGTTTTTCCGCCTTTGCCTAAAACAATGCCGCGATGGCCTTCACGCGCCACAAAGATCGAACAGCGCACCTCGGCTGAACCATCCTCGCGTTCTTCCCAACTTTCGGTTTCAACCGTCAATTGATAAGGCAATTCTTCATGGAGATTGAGGAATAATTTTTCCCGCAAAATCTCCGCCGCCAATAATCGCATCGGCATATCCGAAAGGTCATCGGGATCAAAAAGATAAGGGCCTTCCGGCATTTGATTGGCCAGCCAAGTTAAAAAATCCTCGGTTCCTTTGGCTTTTTCAGCCGATAGCATGAAAACCCGACTAAACTCAGCCCGCTGTGATAATTCTTCGGCACGCTCAAGCAACCGTTCGCGTGAAACCAAATCAATCTTATTCAACACCAAGACAGCGGTGATGTCATTTTTAACCAAAGATTCAAGAATACGGGCGGTATCATCATCAATCCGTGACCGCGCCACATCATGCACCAACACGACCAAATCACTATCATCAGCCCCTTGCCAAGCGGCATTGACCATCGCCCGATCCAGCCGACGCTTTGGCACAAAAATTCCGGGGGTGTCGACGAACACCACTTGCGCGTCACCATGCATGGCAATCCCACGGATGCGAGAGCGAGTGGTTTGCACCTTAGGGGTGACGATGGACACTTTTTGCCCCACCAACGTGTTCATCAACGTTGATTTTCCAGCGTTAGGCGGACCAATTAAAGAAACAAATCCAGCGCGTGTCATTTGAACTCCTTCAACCAAACTTCAGCGGCGCGTTGTTCCGCGCCACGGCGTGATGTTCCTTCAGCGCTTGCTTGATGATCCCCGCAAGCCACCGTGATGGTAAAAACCAAAGCATGATCCGGCCCGGTTCGATCCGTGATGCTATATTTTGGCAAAGGCAAGTGATGTTGATGCGCGTATTCCTGCAATTGCGTCTTAAAATCTTTCGTCGCATCTGTGTTTTCTGTGATCAACGCCCCCCAAATGGAAAAGATCACGCGACGCGCGGCATCAATCCCGCCATCACGCCAAATAGCACCGATGACGGCCTCCAGCGCGTCTGCCAAGACTTTATCTTTGTCTGCTAGAGTGGTGTTGGATTGCACCACCAATGCTGAGCCAATGTCCAGATCACGGGCAATTTTCGCCAAACGGGCATTTTCCACGCAATCAGCATAACGGCGGGTCAAATGCCCTTCCCGCTCATCATCGGTAGCGGAAAACAAGGCATCAGCAATCACCAGCCCAATGACACGATCCCCCAAAAATTCAAGCCGCTGGTTGTTCACCTTAGCGCCTTCAGTGGTCATGATGCTGGGATGGGTTAGGGCTTCGTTCAACAGGTCCGATTGGCGAAAGGCATACCCCAATCTTTCCATAAGCGCTTGCCGCGCCGCAACAATCTCAGGGGTCAAGAAATAGCCCGGATCAGTCAATGCTTTTGCCTATGCGGTCAAAGCGAATGGCGAAAGGCCATTTCCAAACTTCAAAGAATGAGGCTTTGCCGTTATGGGAGAAAAATAGAAATTCCGCCCGGCCAATCAAATTTTCAGCCGGCACAAAACCCACTTCAGCACGGCTATCGCGGGAATTGTCGCGATTATCGCCCATGAAGAAATAATGCCCCTCTGGCACGGTCACAGGAACCGTATTGTCCATGCTATTTTGATCGCTTAATTCTTGGATTAGATGCGTCCGCCCTTCCGGTAAAGTTTCTTCATAGATTTTGGCTTGTTGGATGACCAAGCCCAAATCCACTAATCCTTGCGTGACTTGCCCGCGTTTTACCGGCTCGCCATTGATATGCAAAATGCCGCCGGTGACGGCAATTTCATCGCCAGGCAAGCCCACCAGTCGTTTGATGTAATCGATATGTTCTGCCCCCGGTTTACGGAAGACCACCACATCACCACGTTCAGGTGTGCTTTCCATCAAGCGTCCCGAAAATGGGATCACGCCAAAAGGCAATGAGTAACGCGAATAGCCATAGGAATATTTTGACACAAACAGATAATCCCCAACTTTCAAGGTTGGGATCATCGACCCTGATGGGATGCTGAAAGGTTCAAAAAGAAAAGACCGAAAAATAATGGCGATGGCCACTGCCCAAAATATCGTTTTTGGTAGTTCAATGTACCAAGGTTCATCATTCTTTTTTGACAGGCTCATGGTTTTATCCCTGCTGATCAAAGGCGCTCAAAAAATTGTTGCCCTTTATGGCGCGGAAAGCACCACAAAAGCAAGTGCCATCCCACCATCATCGCTTAATGACAAATGGCACATCCCTTTATTATTGGTTTCTTTGGCAAAATAATCCGCGGCTTTGCCTTTCAAGTTCAATAGCGGTTGGCCATCATCGCGGCTGATGATTTCCAATTCTTGCCAGCCAATCCCAAGATTGCGGCCAGGCGACAAGGCTTTCCATGCTGCTTCTTTCGCAGCAAATCGCATGGCGTAATAGCGCGATTGATCGGCGCGTTTTTTGGCGGCGGATTGTTCGTGTTTTGTATAAACGCGATCAAGAAAGCGATCACCATGACGCGCCACGATTTTTGCGATGCGGTCAATCTCAACCAAATCTGAGCCAATGCCATAGATCATGCTAATCCGTGATCTTTCGTGCGATATCCATGTGTCGGCGCATTTCATGAACCGCTGGTTTTAATCCCATCGTCACCGCCGCGCCAATTAAAAAATGACCGATATTCAGTTCCACCAACTGCGGGATCGCGGCAATTGCGCCAACCGTATCGAAGCCCAGCCCATGGCCAGCGTGACATTCCAACCCAAGATCATGACCAATCACCGCCCCTTGCTGGATGCGGTTTAATTCTTCTGCCCGGGCGGCTCCTGTTTCATCGCAATAGCGGCCAGTATGCAATTCGATAATATCCGCGCCAATCTTGGCGGCGGTTTCGATTTGTTGCGGGTCAGATTCAATAAACAAGGACACCCTAATACCTTGGCTTTTCAGCATTTCTGAAATGTCCTGAATGCGGCTTTGATGCCCCCGGACATCCAGCCCTCCTTCGGTGGTGACTTCTTCTCTCTTTTCCGGCACTAAGCACGCAGCATTCGGCCGGGTTTTAAGGGCAATCGCCACCATTTCATCCGTCGCCGCCATTTCAAAATTAAGCGGTTTGGTGATCTCAGATTTCAGCCGAGTAATATCATCATCGCGAATGTGGCGGCGGTCTTCACGCAAGTGAGCCGTGATGCCATCCGCGCCCGCTTCAATCGCCAGCATCGCGGCCTCCACCGGGTCAGGATGCAAGCCGCCGCGCGCGTTGCGGATGGTGGCGACATGATCAATATTCACCCCAAGGCGAAGATATGGACGATCAGGACTCATGACTTGCTCGCTTCAAAACCATTTTACGAAGCCGCTGATGCTTGACGCTCAACAGATAACGTCGGATGCGGTCGGCGAATAAATAGATTAGCGCAAAACTCGCCAATCCAAAAACACTCCCCATCGCAAGACCACCAACCAGCATCGAGACCAAAACCTCCCCCGGCGAGTTGAGCAAAAAATCATAACTCAACGCCGTGACATCGGCCTCCGTTGGCGTGCGTCCTAAGATTTGTGATCCAACGGCATAGATCAGCACCCAAATAAGCGGAAACGTCCATGGATTCCCAACGGCGGTGCCAATCATTGAGAGAATCATATTGCCGCGGATGATCCAGGCTAAGCCAATTCCAAGAATAAAGTGAAAACCAATCAAAGGGGTGAACGACACCGCCACCCCTGCCGCGAAACCTGCTGCCAGCGAATAATTTGTGCTCCGAATACGCAAGATGCGGAGCATCAAATAAATCCAGCCCCGCATGACGCCTTTTCTTGGCCAAATAAAGGCTTGGATAGAAGCCATCAAATTACGATTGCGGCGACGAAACAACATTAAGACTTGGCTCTTTCCACGGATTCAATAAACGGATTGGATTGCAACGCGGCGACGATAGATCGCAAATGCCGAACGTCGGAAACTTCAACATCAGTGACAAAGGTGAAAAACTCAAGCGTCCGAGAGGTGAGTTGGATATTGGTGATATTGCCGCCATGGTCACTGATCGTGGTGGTGACGGCGGCTAAACTTCCGGGTTCATTAGAAATAACCGTTTCCAACTGAGCGTTTACGATATTTGGGGTGTCGCTTTCCCATTCAATATCCACCCATAATTCCGGCATTGCGGTAAATTTTTCAAGATTTTGACAATCCACACGATGCACGGTGATGCCTTTGCCCGTGGTGATGATGCCAATAATTCGCTCCCCTGGAAGAGGGTGGCAACAGCGGCCATGATGCACCGCCATCCCCGGGATCAACCCTTTGATATTGAGCGAAGGTTTTTTTGCAGCGCCTTTGGATTTTTTCGGGGTACCGGCGATTTTTTCACCGGGGAAAAACTGTTCATACACGTCCACTGGTGAAATATGGTTTTCCCCAACACGCGCGAATAATTCTTCATCCGTGCGAAGATTAAAATGCATCAAGCAGGGCAATAATTTGCTTTCATCGAGGTCTTTGCCTGATTGCCTGAAGGTTTTTTGCACCAACCCCCGCCCCAGTTGCGCGAATTCCTTTTGCTTTTCGAGCCGGATGAATTTTCGCACCGCCGATTTTGCCCGTCCCGTGACAACAAAATTTTCCCATTCTGGATTGGGTGAGGCCGTGGCCGAGGTTAAAACTTCCACCTGATCACCGTTATTGAGCACCGTTGCCAATTGCCGCATCTTGCCATTGATTTTAGCACCGATGCAGGTGTCGCCAATATGCGAATGCAAGTCATAGGCGAAATCCACCGCCGTCGCGCCTTTCGGCAAGGTCACCAGCATCCCTTTCGGCGTAAAGCAAAAGACCTGATCGGCATACATTTCCATATGCGTATGCTCAAGGAATTCGTCGGAAGTATCGGCGTTTTCTAAGACACGGACGAGATCATTGAGCCATTTTAATTGCTGAAATTCATTGGACCGAACCGATTTGCCATCGGCTTTATAACCCCAATGCGCCGCCACCCCACGTTCCGCCACTTCATGCATGGATGGGGTGCGAATTTGAACTTCGATCTTCTTTTTATTCGGCCCGATGATGCCCGTGTGCAAAGACTGATAACGGTTGCGCTTTGGCGTTGAGATATAATCTTTGAACCGCCCCATCACCATCGGGAACTTCTGATGCAAGATACCCAACGCGCGATAGCAATCACCGATGTCCGGCACGATGACGCGAAAGGCCATAATGTCGGATAATTCTTCCATTTCAACTTTTTGCCGCTGCATTTTCCGCCAAATGGAATATGCCGATTTGCGCCGGCCTGACACGCTGCTTTCAAGGCCAGATTCAGCAAGTGTCGCGTTTAATTCATTGCAGATGCGGCTGACCAAATCTTCGGATTGCGCTGTTAAATAATCCAAGCGCGAGAGAATGGAGGTTCGCATTTCAGGATTGACGACCGCAAAAGCACGATCTTCCAATTCATGCTGAAAATGCGTCATGCCGATGCGTTCTGCTAAAGGTGCAAAAATAGCCAGCGTTTCTTCGGCTATCCGCAAGCGTTTATCGGCACGCGAAATATGATCAATGGTCCGCATATTATGGGTGCGGTCAGCCAATTTCACCAACAACACGCGAATATCTTCGCTCATCGCCAAAACAAGTTTGCGGAAGTTTTCCGCTTGCTTGTTGTCGGATTTCATCTCAATCCGAGTCAATTTCGTGACGCCATCAACAAGAGTGGCAATTTCATCGGTGAATTTCTGGCGGATGGAATCAAGCGTTACGCCTGTATCTTCGACCACGTCATGGAGCAAGGCAGTGATGATCGTTGCCGGATCAAGATGCATATCGGCAAGAATAAGCGCCACTTCAACCGGATGGGTGAAATACGGCTCACCCGACGCCCGCACCTGTCCATGATGCGCTTTTTCCGCGAAGGTGAAGGCACGCGAAAGCATTTCATCATCAATCGCCGGATTATAGGCGCGGATGCGATCGGTTAAGGGTTTGACATCAAGTACGGTCATGCTTTCGAATCTACAACAAATGTTGCCTTCTGAAAGCCAATATTATGCTTAAAAGTGTTTTTATTGATGCTGTTAGGCCGATTATTCTTCGGCGATACCTTCATCACCAAAAGATCCTTCATCACCAAAGGAACCTTCGTCACTAAAATCATCGTCATCAGCACCCATGCTATCGGCGCTGATTTGCATGCCATCCGCGTCATTGCTATCGGCACCAAAATCACTGTTGAACGAAGCCATATCGTCTTGTGCCATGCTGGCGGCTTCATCAAGCGCGGATTGCTCTTCTTCACGGCGCTTCATGCGCTGAAGGCTTTTTACCAAGTCTTCGTTCACTTCTTCGATAGAAATCGTTTCATCAGCAATTTCACGAAGCGCGATCACCGGGTCTTTATCGTTATCGCGATCAACGGTGATCGGATCACCTGAAGAAATGCCACGCGCACGCTGAGCCGCTGTTAAAACCAGATCAAAACGATTTGGAATTTTATCAATACAATCTTCAACGGTTACACGAGCCATTTTTGGCCTCCTCGTCTGCTTGATGTGTGGTGAAGCAATCAGGCGCAGAACATAGTCTTATTTTTTTGGTAAATCAAGCCTCTATAATTGGCACCACATCCTGAGCGGGATCAACCTGTTCCAGCAAGGATGATAGGGTTGCGCCAGTGATCGGATGCACCCAATCAGGCGCCAAATCAAACAATGGACGCAAGACGAAGGCGCGTTCATGCATGCGCGGATGCGGCAAGGTCACATTGCCATCCATCACCATGCCGCCAAAATCGACAATATCAATATCAAGAACCCGCGCTTCGTTGCGGGTCACACGGATACGGCCAAACCCTGCTTCGCGGTGATGCAAAACAGCAATCAATTCTTCAGGCCGCATGGTGGTGGCGATTTCAACCACCGCGTTGTGATACCAAGGCTGGTCTGACAACGGCACAGGCGCGCTTTTATACCATGGGGAAATAGCAATGATTTCAACCCCATCGTCTTCAAGGCTGTTGATGGCGGCAAGGCAACCGGCTTGAGGGGTGTCAAAACCATCAGCGGTCAAATTGGCACCAATGCCTAGAAAAATGCGTGGCTTGGCCATGTTCTGATCTCTTTTTGTTATTTCTGAAGGCTGGGGAAATTCATCGGTTGTCATGAGAACGGATTAACAGTATGTTTTAGAAATATTTTAATACAACACCAAAGTCTTATATTTAATTTATATTTTTTATCGAATACTTCAAAACTCTTTGGCTGTTGGAAACGCAACCGGCTTTTGCCTAGACCCAAAGAGAGGGCTTTTATGCTCAATATCAAAGACAACGAACGTTTTGCCGTTTTTATTGACGGCTCCAATTTCCATTCCACCTTCAAGTCGCTTGGGTTTGACGTTGATTTCGCCCGTATGCTTGAAGAATTGAAGAAAACAGGCCGCCTTGTCCGTGCCTATTACTACACCGCCCTCCCCCATGATGGTGATTTTGCACCGATCCGCCGACTGGCCGATTGGCTTGATTACAATGGATACACGGTGATCAGCAAACAGACGCGCGATTTTTATGACTCCGCCACCGGCAGTAAGCGTACCAAGGGCAATATGGACATGGAACTGGCGCTTGATATGCTGAAATTGGCGCCGCATATTGATCACGCTGTGTTGTTTTCAGGCGATGGTGATTTTGTTCGGTTGATTGAAGAAATGCAGAATCGCGGCTTGCGGATGACCGTGGTGTCCAGCACCAAAACAAAACCGCCCATCATGGCTGATGTTCTGCGCCGGCAAACCGATGACTTTGTTGAATTGGATGATTTGCGTGATTTGATTGGTCGCCCTCAACGCGATGATGATGGGGATGATGATTATATTGATGACGGATATAATGATGATGACGGCGCTGTGATGCTTGATGATCGTCGGCGAACTTGATGACTGCTGTTGTTCCCCATCGCGATCACACATGCCGGTTATGCCCCAGATTGGCTGATTTCCTTGATGAGGCGCGGGCAAAGAACCCGGATTGGCATAACGCTCCGGTGAATGGGCATGGCCCCTTGAATGCCCCGATCATGTTGATTGGCTTAGCGCCGGGGATGCGTGGTGCCAATCGCACTGGACGTCCCTTTACCGGCGATTTTGCTGGCGATTTGCTGTATCAAACTCTTGATCATTTTAATCTTTCAACGGGAAAATATGACGCGCGCCCCGATGATGGTGTTCAATTGACGCAAATTCGAATCGTCAATGCGGTGCGGTGCGTGCCGCCACAAAACAAGCCTATTGGTGCGGAAATCAACACCTGCCGACAATTTCTGACCCAAGACATCGCCGCGATGACCGCCATAAAAGTGATCATTACTCTTGGTCGCATTGGGCATCAATCAGCACTGAAAGCCCTTAATTTGCGGGAAAAAGACTATCCGTTCAGCCATGGCGGCAAGCATCCATTGCCGAATGGCGTGACCTTGATTTCATCCTATCATTGTTCGCGTTACAACACCCAAACGGGGCGTTTGACCACCACGATGTTTCACGATGTCTTTCGTCAAGCGGTTATCGCGGCTGGCTTAAAATCCGCCGCCTGATTAACCGTTCTTAAGCAGGCGGGATTTTTGCCGATCCCAATCGCGTTTTTTGATCGCTTCGCGTTTGTCTTGCTTTTTGCGCCCTTTCGCTAGACCAAGGGATAGTTTGGCAATGCCCCGGTCATTAAAATAAAGCGCCAAGGGGATCAAGGTCATGCCTTCGCGATTGATCAAGCCAATCAGTCGATCGCTTTCTTTTCGATGCAATAAAATTGGGCGTTTGCGTTTCGGCGGATGCTTATCGCGGGAAGCGTCATATTCTGGGATATTGGCATTGACCAGCATCAACCGCCCCCCTTCTTCAGCGGCGTAGGATTCAACGATGCTGGCACGGCCACGGCGCAAGGATTTGACCTCGCTTCCCAGCAAGACCAATCCCGCTTCAATCGTTTCCGTAATCTCATAATCGTGGCGTGCCTTGCGATTTTCCGCGACACGCCCCGTTGAGATGATGGTTGGTGATTTTGCCGCCATGATGCGGCCTCCTTTTCAACCCTAGCGCAGAGGATTTATGACCAAAGCCCTGCATGGCGAAGCGCAGCTTCGACCTTCTTTTTGGACGAGTCGGCAATTTCCCCCAATGGCGGACGCAAGGTGGGTTCACACAAACCCAAGAGGCTGGCGGCGTATTTCACCGGCCCCGGGCTGGCTTCACAGAACATCGCATCGTGAAGCGGCATCAACAGGCTGTTGATTTCCATGGCCCGCGCAATATTGCCCGCGTCAAACGCGTCATGCATTTCCGCCAATAATTTTGGCGCCACGTTACAGGTCACAGAAATTCCGCCATGCCCCCCAGCGATCCGAGAAGCGAGCGTGGTTGCATCTTCCCCAGACAATTGGCTGAACCCAGATCCTAGGGCGTTGAGCAATCGCGTCGGGCGGCCTAAATCGGCGGTGGCGTCTTTGATGCCATTGATATTTGGGTGTTTGGCTAATTCCGCCAAGGTATCATCATGCACCGCGACAATGGATCGGCCTGGGATATCATAGACAATCAACGGGATTGATATGGCATCTGCGACCATGGAAAAATGACGGATCAACCCTGATTGAGGCGGCTTGTTATAATAAGGCGTGACCACCAATACAGCATCAGCACCAGCGCCTTCAGCATGGCGGGCGAAATCAATCGCTTCTGCTGTGGAATTTGACCCCGCGCCAGCGATGATAGGCACCCGACCATTGGCCTCATCAATGCACATCTCAACCACGTCTTTGTGCTCATCATGGCTGAGGGTTGGAGATTCCCCCGTGGTTCCCACCGGCACGAGTCCATGCGAGCCTTCGCTGATCTGCCAATTGACAAGTTTTTTGAACGCTGCTTTATCCACCGCCCCATCCTTAAAGGGGGTGATCAAAGCCGGATACGATCCGCGGAAGCGTGCTTCACCTGTCATCATTTTGTTCTCCATTAAAAAATATGCCTTGAGGCTTAGGGCGGAGCATAGGCTTAGTCCTAATTTTGTTCAAGATTTTCTTCATATCAGTCTTCGCATTGCCCTTGCCTTGACGAATAGAAGGAATAATAATGTCTTAGTTCATTTCCAACATCTAAAGCATGACTGATGCCCCTAACCCGTCCCGATTACCGCGATATTGCCGCCGCCGCTGACCGCATCGCCCCCTTCGCTCAACGCACCCCTCAATTATCCTCACCACATCTTGACGCGATGATTGGCGGACGCCTGCTGGTAAAAGCCGAACCCTTACAAATCACTGGCTCTTTTAAGTTTCGCGGCGCTTGCAACGCGGTGCAAATGCTTGATGAGAGCGTCGATTGTGTGGTAGCTTGGTCCTCTGGCAATCACGCGCAAGCCGTTGCCATGGCAGCCAAAAGCCGAGGCATTAAGGCCATCATCGTTATGCCTAGTGATGCGCCATCGATGAAAATCAACAACACCAAAGCTCTTGGCGCTGAAGTAACCCTCTATGACCGCTATACCGAAAGCCGTGAAGAGATCGGCGCGGCCTTGGCGGAAGCGCACAACGCGGCGATTATTCCGCCCTATGACTTTGCGCCTGTAATTGCAGGGCAAGGCACGATTGGCAAAGAAATCGCTGAACAAGCCCAAGACATGAACCTAACCCCCGATCAGGTGATCTGTTGCACAGGCGGCGGCGGCCTTCTGGCGGGGCTTTGCCTTGGGTTGCATCATCATTTTCCCGATCTGCCGATTTATGGCGCTGAACCTCAAGGTTTTGATGATTTCAGCCGATCGCTTGAAGCGGGCGAACGTCTCGGCAACGCCCCCGATGCGCGCAGCATTTGTGATGCTATCGTCACGCAAATGCCGGGCGAGTTAACCTTTGCCATCAATAAAGATCATGTGACCAAAGGGTTGGTGGTGAGCGACGATGACGTGCTGGATGCTATGGCCATGGCTTGGGCGCATCTCAAAATAGTGGTTGAACCGGGTGGGGCTGTCGCCCTCGCCGCCGCCTTAAGCGGTAAAATTGACACCGCCGACAAGACCACCATCGTGGTGGCTTCTGGCGGCAATGTTGATCACGCTATTTTTGCTCAAGCCTTGGCGCGGTTGCAATAACCCTTAACCGCGGCCACGGTAAGACGGCACACCTGTATCCGGCACCCATACTTGATCAGGCTGCTGGCCATGTTGCCAAAAGACATCAATCGGCATCCCCCCTCGCGGGTACCAATATCCACCAATCCGCAACCAATGCGGGTCCAGCAATTCCACCAAGGTTTTGCCAATATCAACGGTGCAAGCCTCATGAAAGGCTTGATGGTTTCGGAATGAATTGAAATAGAGTTTGAGGGATTTTGATTCCACCATCCAGTCCTTAGGCACATAGTCAATCACCAGATGGGCGAAATCCGGCTGTGCTGTCACCGGGCAAAGGGAGGTAAATTCAGGTTGCGTGAAACGCGCCACAAACATCGTGTCAGGATGCGGATTAGGCACACGATCAAGCTGAGCGTCTTCTGGACGGGCTGGCATCGTGCTGGGTTGACCAAGATGGCGCAGATGATCATTCGACATCGGTTGTCCTTTCGTCAATCAAGACATCTAAGCGAAAACAATAAAAAAGAGATCAAGAATTCGGCTTGGTTATTAACATAGGTTATTTGACTTGAAAACAAAACTTGACTGCAAATTCATAAGAAAAACGCCGCCATATGGGCAGCGTTTTTCCTTTGTCGTTTTGGGGATCGGAATGGATCCTGCTTAGGGTTAGGCTAGATTTTCACCGGGAAAATATTTCCGCAAGCGAACATCCGCCGCCCGAGCATGGCCTTCCATCCCCTCAAGGCGAGAAATGCGCGCCGCCGCTGAACCAACTTCACGATTGGCTTCTCTGGTCATGCGCTGGGTGGTCACCACTTTCATGAACTTATGCACCGACAACCCGCCCGTGTAATGCGCCGCGCCTTTGGTGGGCAGAATATGGTTGGTGCCTGAACATTTATCGCCATAGCTGACCGTGGTTTCTTCACCAACAAACAGCGAGCCATAATTTTTCAGACGATCGGTAAACCAAGCGTCATTTTCGGTCTGCACTTCTAGATGCTCAGCCGCGTATTCATCCGAGATTTGCGCCATTTCTTCATCGCTATCGCATAGGATAATTTCGCCATAATCACGCCAAGCGGCGGTGGCGGCTACGCGAGCGGTTTCAGGCAAAGATTCAATCAGCCCGGGCATCAGCGCGGTCACTTCATCGGCAAGTTTCTGAGAGGTGGTAAAGAGCCAAGCCGGTGAGTCAGGGCCATGTTCGGCTTGAGAAACCAAGTCTTCCGCCACCACTTGAGGATCAGCGCTTTCATCAGCGATAATGGCGATTTCGGTTGGGCCTGCGAACATATCAATCCCAACACGACCAAACAGCATACGCTTGGCTTCCGCAACAAAGCGATTGCCAGGGCCAACCAGAATCCGCGCCGGCTTACCGGTAAACAGCCCAAAGGCCATAGCCGCAATCCCTTGCACCCCGCCCAACGACAAAATGGTATCCGCCCCACAAAGATTCATCGCGTAAAGAATGGCAGGATTTGGCCCTGCATTACCGCGAGGCGCGGAACACGCGATGATGTTCTCCACCCCTGCGACTTTTGCCGTGGCAATCGACATCACCGCCGACGCCACATGCGCGTAACGGCCACCCGGCACATAACATCCCGCGGTTTCAATTGGGATCAGTTTTTGCCCAGCCCAAAGCCCCGGTGACAATTCGGTTTCAAATGAGGTGACGGAAGCCTTTTGCGCTTCAGCAAAGGTGCGAACGCGATCAAGAGCGAATTGAATATCATCTTTCAATTGCGGCGACACTTGATCAGCAGCGGCCGCGATTTGTTCTTTAGAGACAATCGCATCACCTTCATACCCATCAAGTTCTTTGGCGTAGGCCATAGCGGCGTCTTCGCCTTCTTTTTCAAGGCGCTCAAGCATTGCCCGAACAATGGCTTGGGTTTCATCGGTTCCAGTGAGCGGCGTTTTTTCCGCTTTCTTCAAATAAGTAATCGCCATTCGAAACTCCTTCGATTCAAAAGAAGATCAAGCAGAGGCTTGACCGTGTTGGGGTTGAGTAAAATCTTGATCAGGCGCGAGGATAATATCCCCCACCTCATCACCTGCCCAATTTTTAAGGACAGGATTAAAAAATGGGTCCAGACGGCGATCACCGTCATAGCCCAAAGCATGAAAAACAGCGCCAAGCGCAAATTCAGACGCTCTTTTATGACCATCGCGGGCTTTGAGCATCAGCCCAAGCCCAAGCGAATGGAAAGCGGCGGCAAATACGCCTTCAGCACCTGTCTTAACCGTGACTTGATCGCCATAGACTTCGGCCAGCACCGAGCAAGCGCGACCCGTTCCTGCGATCATCAGCGGTGCTTCCGCGATGCTTCGCCGTATCCGTTGGATCGCCTCTTGGCGATGATCAGGGAGCGTTACAGGATCAGCAAAAAGCGCGAAACCGCGCGCCCAATGCCCTAAAGGACCACTCAGTGCCGGCGCGCCACAGCCATCAACACCATGGGGGTGTTGCATCAGATCAGCACCGGTCATGGCTTCCAGCACGCCGAGGATGCGTTGCTGAACGGGATGGGTCAGCGCCGCGTATCCCGAAAGACTAGCCAGCATCAAATGGCCAAGCACCAACATTCCAGCGTGTTTGCCGCTGCAATTGTTATGCGCTTTGGTGGGCATATCCAAAGCGCGGGCTTGGGCAAGGCTGGTCGCTTGATCCAGTGACCAATGCGCGCCACAGGTTAAAGCATCATCGCTAATCTCAAAACGTGACAGCAATCGCCGCACCGCCTCCACATGAAAATCTTCGGCATTATGACTGGCGCAAATAAGCGCCACCTCTTCCGAGGTGAGATCATCATGGTCAGGGTTCTGAATCAGATGTTCAATCAAGGCGATGGATTGCAACGGCTTCATCGCTGAGCGGGGGAAAATCGGGCTTTCAATATCGCCACAACTGACAATAACCTTACCGTCGGGATCAACCAGCGCAAGATCAACGTCATGCACGCTTTCAACCGCACCGTTGCGACGAACATGAATCCTAAGCGGATGCTGTTGGTGCAATGGCATCGAAAGACGTGGTTGAACAGAAAGGTGGGGGGTCATTATATCAATAGATCTGGGGTTGAGTGGCGGCGGCAATATCCTGAGTTTAGGGTTTGCACCCATAAATGTCGGTCATAGCACCAAGCACCAACAAGGTGGCGGCAAAATCCAGATTGGTTTCTTCCCGCTCAAGATAGGCAACCATGGTGGCTTTCAATTGTTCGGGGTTAACATCTTCTGGCGGGCAAAATTGCGCTTCGCTGGCGCTGGTTTTCTGGGCGATCAAATCCCCCGTGGTGAACGCATCAAACGCGCCCGTGATATAAACAATGCAAATCGCGTCATCGGATGGATTTTTTGACGCGCAATAAAGCCTCAGATCATTGCCCGTCAAGAAATCAGCCTTCGCAGAACCTGCAAGCCCCATCATCATGGTCAGGGTCATTAGTCCAATTTTCAACAGTGAATTGTTCATGTGTTTTCCTTTCCACGATGCTTAAGATCGCGCCAATTTTAGCAATCGGTATTAAGAATAATTTTTGGCGGCGCTTT
The DNA here is from genome assembly GCA_964399415.1 of uncultured Hyphomicrobiales bacterium. GTDB lineage: Bacteria > Pseudomonadota > Alphaproteobacteria > Puniceispirillales > UBA1172 > JAGWAQ01. Next base: position 617 of record CAYNQW010000032.1, on the reverse strand, counting down.
GCCGTTATGAATATCGAGAAAGCCCGAAGCGCCATCAGCCAAAGGCCGAATTTCAGTAAAACCCTCACCGCTAATTTGCCCTGAAGCCAATAAATCAAGCGCTTCTGCAAAATCCGCATTGGTGTAGCAATAGGTGCCTTTGAAGGTGACTTCCTGCAAGGTTAGGTAGCGGGTATCCAGACCGGGTTCATTATCCTGCAAACCGATATGGACGATCATGCCCCCCGGAGCAATCAGCGCGGTTGAAGATTTGCGGGTCAAGCCTGTTCCCACCGCGTCTAACACCATCATCACCGGTTTGCCGTCGGGCTTTTCATCAATCGGGTTGTAAGGCGTTGCCTTGACACATTGCCCCAGCATTTCCCGGCGTAAGGGGTTGGTTTCAGCAATCCAAATATCCTGATAACCTTGAGCTGCCGCCGCCATCGCTGATAGCAAGCCAATCGCACCGCCGCCCAACACAACCATGCGATGATCCTTATCGGCGGTGTAATCCATGGTCATCAAGCGCACCGCATGAACACAACAGGCCAATGGTTCTGCCAGAGCAGCATCAGCGAAGCTCAAGCCATCGGGCAAAGCAAAGAGATTGTCTTCTAAGATAGCCACGGATTCAG
>CAYNQW010000031.1:5859-15513 GCA_964399415.1 uncultured Hyphomicrobiales bacterium | reverse complement strand
GCAATGGTCAGGCCATGCTCAGCCGTGAAAAAGCCCGCCGTGAAGAAGCTTGGGCTGCCCTTGAATTGGCTCATGACAAGCAAGAGCGTGTTACTGGTGTGATCTTTGGCAAAGTCAAAGGCGGCTTTACTGTTGATCTGGATGGCGCCACCGCCTTCCTGCCGGGCTCACAGGTTGATATCCGCCCCGTGCGCGATCTTGGTCCTTTGATGGGCACACCTCAGCCGTTCCAAATCCTGAAAATTGACCGCAAGCGCGGCAATATTGTGGTATCGCGCCGTGCGGTTCTCGAAGAATCACGCGCCGAAGCACGTTCAGAATTGGTCTCTAACCTTCAAGAAGGTCAGGTGCTTAGCGGCGTGGTCAAGAACATCACCGATTATGGTGCCTTTGTTGACCTTGGCGGTGTTGACGGGCTGTTGCACGTCACGGACATTGCTTGGCGGCGCATCAACCATCCTTCAGAAGCCCTGCAGGTTGGTCAAACCGTTGAAGTTCAGGTGATCCGCTTTAACACCGAAACCCAGCGTATTTCCCTTGGCATGAAGCAATTGCTCACTGACCCATGGGAAGCCGCGCAGGCCAATTTCCAAATTGGCACTAAGGTTTCGGGCCGCGTCACCAACATCACCGACTACGGCGCTTTTGTTGAATTGAGCGATGGCGTTGAAGGCTTGGTCCACGTGTCGGAAATGTCTTGGACGAAGAAGAATGTTCATCCCGGCAAGATCGTGTCCACCAGCCAAGAAGTGGATGTCATGGTGTTGGATATCGACAGCGTTAAGCGTCGCATTTCCCTTGGCCTGAAACAATGCAGCCCGAATCCATGGGAATCCTTCGCGGATACCTATAAGGCTGGCACTGAAATCGAAGGCGAAGTTCGCAACATTACCGAATTTGGTCTGTTTATCGGCCTGACCGAAGAGATTGACGGCCTTGTGCATTTGTCGGATATCTCTTGGGATGTGGCTGGCGACGAAGCCATCCAGTCTTACAACAAAGGCGACATGGTCAAAGCCAAGGTGCTTGAAGTTGACGTGGAAAAAGAACGCATTTCCCTTGGCATCAAGCAACTGGTCGAAGACACGGTGGGCGAAAGCCTGTCGAATATTCGCCGCGGCGACATCGTCACCTGTTCCATCACCGCGGTTACCGATGGTGGTCTGGAAGTTTCCGTTGGCGAAGGCATTTCTGGCTTTATCCGCCGCAGTGACCTGTCACGCGATCGCGCCGAACAGCGTCCAGAGCGGTTTGCTGTTGACGAAAAAGTCGACGCGCAAGTCACCAATGTCGACGGCTCAGCCCGTAAGTTGACACTGTCGATCAAAGCCCGCGAAATGGCCGAAGAAAAACAAGCCATGGCTGAATTTGGATCTTCGGATTCAGGCGCTAGCCTCGGCGATATTCTCGGCGCGGCTTTGGCCAAACGTGATGAGGAAAACAACTAATCTCATTACGCCAATCATGATTGAAAAAAGCGGTGGTCAACCACCGCTTTTTTTGTGCCATGCAGTTGAACAATCTTATCGCCGCGTCATTTTTAGATTTCATCAATTTATAAAATCAAGCATCTGAATCGGTTGACAAAATACAAACGGCTTGGCATGATTTTTGAGTTTTTTGGAGTTTATTATGACCAAATCTGAACTGATCGCCATTCTCGCCGAAAAAAATCCCTATCTTTATCATCGGGATATTGAACGTATCGTGAATTGTTTTTTTGATACGATTTCCGATGCTCTGGCGCGAGGGGATCGCGTTGAATTGCGTGGTTTCGGCGCCTTTTCAGTGCGTCACCGCGAAGCCCGCCGTGGCCGCAATCCACGCACCGGGGAAAGCGTTGATGTGGAATCAAAAAACGTGCCTTTCTTCAAAATGGGCAAGGGCATGCGCGAACGGTTAAACCGCTCTTAATGCTTTGTAATTTTTGATTAATTTAATCATTGTACAACTGACAAAAGTCAGCCTAAACATAATGTTATCATGGCATTTAGCCATGGCGAACGCGACGCAGCGAAAACAACGGTGAACGGATGCGGATTCTTGGACGCTTGGTCAGCGGCATAATCACCCTAAGCCTGATGGGGTTGGCGGTATCACTGGCGGTCAGCAACCCGCAAGATGTGCAGCTCCACCTATGGCCTTTATCATCAATGCTGATCATACCGGCTTGGCTTGTGGTCATCATCAGTTTTGGTGGCGGATTGATTCTCGGCGCTTTGGTGATGTTGGTGCCGCTTTTTGGCAGCCGGATGCAGCAACGCCGCCTGAACAAATCAATCAAAACATTAGAAAAACAAAAAACAGAAATTTCTAATCAATTGAAACAAGAAGTCGAACAATCAAAATCGCTGTTATCCCCACCAACCTCTGGCGATAACGGACAGCAGGCAAACCCGTAATTATGGTCGATGTTAAAATATGCGGTATCCGATCAGCGGATGACCTTAGGGCTATTGCCTACGCTGGCGCGACATGGACTGGTTTTGTTTTCTTCCCAAAATCACCTCGTCACCTTAACATTGATGACGCGGCGGCGTTGCGGTCAGCGGCTCAACACCTGCCCTCCGCGCCAAAAATCGTCGCCCTTACCGTGGACGCTGATGATGAGACGCTTGATGAAATCATGACGCAGGTTCAGCCTGATCTGATCCAATGCCATGGCGAAGAAGACCCGAATCGCATCACCGCCATCAAATCGCGCTTCGCCTGCCCCGTGATCAAAGCCATCCGCGTCCATGACCAGCAAAGCCTAATTTCAGCCGAAGCCTTTGACGGCCATGCTGATATGATGTTGTTTGATAGCGCGCCGATGGATGCGGTCTTGCCAGGCGGGACAGGTCATGCTTTTGATTGGAGCCTGATGCGCCAATGGCGCGGCGTAACGCCTTGGATGCTGGCGGGCGGCCTGACGCCGGAGAACGTGGCTCAAGCCATTGCCGAAAGCGGCGCAACGGCGGTCGATGTCTCGTCTGGTGTTGAGGACGCGCCGGGGATAAAAGACCCTGCGGCCATTCAACGCTTTGTATTGGCGGCGCAATCGGCTAGAACATGAGCAGATGATGAGCTTTTGGAGACGTGATCATGAATGATCAAACGGCGTTGAATTCTTACCGCAATCAGCCTGATGAAGAAGGGCGTTTTGGCATCCATGGTGGCCGCTTTGTGGCCGAAACCTTAATGCCGCTGATCCTCAATGTTGAAAAGGCTTGGAAAGAATCATTAACCGATCAAGATTTTCTGGATGAGTTGAATTACTACCGCAAACATTATATTGGCCGCCCTTCAGCCTTGTATTTTGCGGAACGGCTGACGGCGCATTTTGGCGGCGCTAAACTCTATATGAAACGTGATGAATTGAATCACACCGGCGCTCACAAGATCAATAACGTCTTGGGTCAAGCGCTTTTGGCAAAACGCATGGGCAAAACCAAGATTATCGCTGAAACTGGCGCGGGTCAGCATGGGGTGGCTTCGGCCACGGCTTGCGCGCTTTTCGATATGGAATGCGAAGTCTTTATGGGCGCAGAAGATGTCGAGCGGCAAAAACCAAATGTTGACCGGATGCGTCTGCTGGGGGCTAAAGTTCATCCCGTGACCTCTGGCACCGGCACCTTGAAAGACGCGATGAACGAAGCGTTGCGGTATTGGGTGTCTCACGCTGAAACGCATTTCTATATTATTGGCACCGCCGCCGGGCCTCATCCTTACCCGGCGATGGTTCGTGATTTTCAATCCATCATTGGCATTGAAGCGCGGGAGCAAATTCTTGAAGCCGAAGGCAAATTGCCTGACGCCTTGGTGGCTTGCATTGGGGGAGGGTCAAACGCGCTGGGGCTTTTCCATCCGTTCCTTGATGATGAAAAAGTAGCGATCTATGGGGTTGAGGCCGCCGGCAAAGGGATTGAAACGGGCGATCACGCGGCGTCACTCACCGGCGGCGTGCCTGGGGTTTTGCATGGCAACCGCACCTATTTGTTGCAAGATGAAGATGGTCAAATCAAAGACGCTTATTCGATTTCCGCGGGCTTGGATTACCCGGGCATTGGCCCTGAACACGCTTGGTTGCACGAAACCGGGCGGGTGAATTATGTCAGCGCCACCGATGAAGGCGCGCTTGAATATTTCCGCCTTTGCTCGCGGCTTGAAGGGATTATCCCTGCCTTGGAACCCTCCCATGCGCTGGCTTTTATCGGCACGATGATCGGCGATATGGACAAAGATCAAATCGTGTTGATGAATATGTGTGGCCGAGGGGATAAAGACCTTGGCGCGGTATTGCCTATCTTAGAAAAACGAGGATTACTCTAATGCGGATTGCGGCGGCATTTGAACAGGCGAAGGCGGAAGGCCGCGCGGCTCTTGGTATTTTCATCACGGCGGGCGATCCTGACCTTGAAACATCAAAGCAAATCCTGATGGGCTTGCCTGATCAAGGGGTTGATTTTGTTGAATTGGGGATGCCGTTTTCTGATCCCATGGCTGACGGGCCATCGATACAAGCGGCGTCACTGCGCGCGCTCAAAGCCGGCACAAAACTGCGCCATGTTTTGGAGATGGCTGGTGATTTTCGCGCCGCTCACCCCAATGTCCCGCTGATCCTCATGGGCTATTACAACCCGATTTACATCTATGGCGTTGATCGCTTTTTGGACGAAGCGGTGGTGGCGGGCGTTGACGGCTTGATCATGGTGGATTTACCCCCTGAAGAAGACAATGAATTGTGCCTGCCTGCTCGCCACGCTGGGCTTGATTTCATTCGCCTGATCACCCCCACCACCGATGATGCTCGGATGCCTGTGGTTTTGGCCAATTCCAGCGGCTTTGTTTATTATGTTTCGATCACCGGCATCACCGGCACCCGCTCCGCCAGCGCCGATAGCATCGGCAATGCCATGGCACGGATTCGGAATTTCAGCGACTTGCCGGCGGTGGTTGGCTTCGGCATTAAAACCCCTGAACAAGTGCGCGAGGCGGCGATGCACGCTGATGGCGTGGTGGTGGGCTCTGCCGTGGTGGATCAACTGGCCGCTAGCCTAGACAACAATGGCGGCGCCACCGCATCAACCGTAAGCGCAACGCTTGATCTTGCTAAAGCCCTTGCCGAAGGTCGGCAACGACAGGCATAATAGGTTTTCGCCCTAAGCGATGGAGATGGAGACAAAAATGAACTGGCTGTCCAAAAATGTTCTGCCCAAGATCAAGGCGCTGGTGACGACCGAAAACGTCAAAGAAAACCTCTGGGTCAAATGCACGTCTTGCAGCCAGATGATTTTCCATCGTGATTTCGAAGAACAGTTCAACACGTGTACCACTTGCGGCAATCATATGCCGCTATCGCCTGACCGGCGCATTGCCATGTTGCTGGATGGCGGCAGAGGCGAAGTCATCGCCCTTGAAAAGAGCAAAGATGATCCACTGCAATTCCGCGACAAGAAGCGTTATATGGATCGCCTGAAAGACACCCGCAGCAAAACCGGCGTTCAAGACGCGATCATGGTGGCGGCTGGCACCATTAATGGTCAGAACGTTGTGATTGCGGCGTTTGATTTCCGTTTTATGGGCGGTTCCATGGGGCGTGCTGTTGGCGATGGCATCTTGCGCGCGGCGGATGAAGCTTTGGCCCGCAAAGCAGCCTTGATCACTGTTCCCTCGACGGGCGGCGCTCGTATGCAAGAAGGTATTTTATCCCTCATGCAATTGCCGCGCACCATCATCGCGGTGAATAAGATGAAAACCGCAGGGCTGCCTTATATTGTTCTGCTGGCGCATCCGACCACTGGCGGGGTGACAGCATCATTTGCCATGCTTGGCGACATTCACATCGCGGAACCTGGCGCCATCATTGGTTTTGCTGGCCGCCGGGTGATCGAAGAAACCGTCCGCGAGAAACTGCCTGAAAATTTCCAAACCGCTGAATATTTGATGGAACATGGCATGGTGGATATGGTCACGCCGCGTTCGGAACAGCATGACGTCATTGGCCGTATCTTGACGATGCTGATGGATCATCCCGCGAAAGCCGCTGAATAATCCATGACCACCGATCTCGCCCGCGCTGAGGCCGCGCTTGAGCGGCTGATGCATCTGCACCCAAAATTGATTGATCTTGGCCTTGATCGTGGTCTTGGTCTTTTGGCAAAACTCGGCAACCCTCACCTGAACTTGCCGCCGGTGATTCATGTGGCGGGCACCAATGGCAAAGGGTCAACCTTGGCGTTTATTCGCGCCATGATCGAAGCCTCGGGCAAAACCTGCCATGGTTATTCCTCGCCGCATTTGGTGCGTTTTCATGAACGGATTCGCGTTGCTGGCGCCCTCATCAATGATCGTGATTTGGCCGATTTATTGGAAGAGGTCGAAGCCATCAATGGCGATGATCCCATGACGTTTTTTGAAATCACCACCGCCGCGGCGATGCTGGCTTTTCAACGTCATCATGCCGATGCCACCTTGCTGGAAACAGGGTTAGGTGGGCGTGCGGATTCCACCAATGTGATCCCAAAACCAGCGGTGACCATCATCACCCCGATTGCCCGCGATCATGAACATTTTCTTGGCGATAATCTTGCCGCTATCGCCCGCGAGAAAGCTGGCATAATGCGCAAAGACGTTGCTTGTTTCACCGCAAAACAACATCCTGAAGCGCTGGCAAGCCTGAAGGATCATGCTCGCGCAATCGGCGCCCCGCTTTACCTTGAAGATCAGGATTTTTTCGTCTCTCGTCATGAAGGTGGCGTTAAAATTGACCTTCCCCAACGCCAGATTATTTTGCCTGAATTGGGATTGCGCGGCGATCATCAAACCCATAACGCTGGGCTTGCTGTTGCTGGCCTTATCCATGCCTTTCCTAGGCTTAATGATGATGCGCTTGTCATGGGCGCGAAACAGGTGGAATGGCCGGGACGCATCCAGCCCCTCAACCACGGCGATTTGGTCAATACCGCTTACCCAGATAATGAGATTTGGTTGGATGGCGCCCATAACGCCCATGGCGCGGAAGCTTTGGCGAATACGTTAGCACAACTTAAAGATCACCCTTGGGTGTTGATTTGCGGCGCGCTCAACACCCGCGATCCTCAAGATTTCTTGCGCCCATTAAAGCCTGTTGTTGATCACGTCATCACCCTTACCATCCCCAATCAAGACGCGGCCTTGGACAATAGCGTCATTGCCAAAGCGGCTATGGGTCTTGGGTATCATGCGGAAACAGCCGCCGATCTTAAATCAGCCGTCAAAACCGCCTATGACCACGCCCATCAGTCCGGCGCGTCGATCATCATCGCGGGATCATTGTATTTAGCAGGTCATGTCTTGGCGACCAATGGCACCCTGCCGCAATAGACAGCGTTTAAGAAAAAGCCGCTTAGAGGCTTTGTTCCACCCATTCGCTGAGTTTTGATTTAGGCAAAGCGCCAATTTTTTCGGCTTTGACCTGCCCTTTTTCAAAAATCAACAAGGTTGGGATGCCTCGAACACCATATTGCATCGGCGTTTGAGGGTTTTCATCAATATTCACTTTGACGATTTTCACTTTACCCGCCATTTCATCGGAAATTTCTTCCAAAGCCGGGCCAATCACCTTGCAAGGGCCGCACCATTCCGCCCAAAAATCAACAACCACGGGCAAATCTGATTCCAGCACATCGGCGGTAAAGTTACTATCTGTGGTGTTCATAGTTGGCATAGTACGCTCCAAAATAATTATACCTTTAATGTAAGAAGCCAAAGGTGAGCCGTCAAGATGCTGTCATGCCTTTGCGGTGTCTAAGGTTTCGATCACTTGATCCATGGCCTTGGATTCCGCCCAGAACAGAGACGCGTTTTCCGTGAAAACAACCCCCGCCTTAATCTTGTGATGAGGATAAATCGCCGCCAAAACATGGCGGTAAACAGCCAATTGATTCACGTAAGATTGCGGCAATTCAGCCTCTTCTTGGGGCGGTTGCCCTGTTTTGAAATCAATGATCAACACCTGATCAGCGCTCACCACGAGCCGATCAATCACGCCATTGATGATGGTTTTACCAACAGAACCAGAAATAGGGACTTCGGCACGGCTATCATCACCAAAAATCTGCCCGAAATCTGGATTCGCCAAAAGATGATCAACATCACGCCGAATAGCATCGACCTCCGCCGCGGTGATGAGATTAGGCTGGTAAGGCGCGGTGATGCGGGCGGTGGCGCGATCACGATCTTCAGCCTCTAAACTTGGCAGAAGTTCCAGCATGCGGTGGGTGATGCTGCCGCGTAACATCGCGGCTTGACGGGCTTGACCTGATGGGGATGCGCCAGGGTCAATCGCGGCGAAACGTGACGGCGACAATGGCTGAGGCGGGGTTTCCTCAACTGGGGCAGGCTGGTCAATCCAATCGGGTATCATTGGCGCATCATCAGGCGAAGATGCCATGGGCGAGATTTGAACCGGGGCGGTTTGACCGGTGATCCAATGCAAGCCATCGCCATCAGGTCGCGGTTCAACCTCGTCCATCGCCTCAAGCGCATGGCGGCAACGCTGATACCAACTGTTTTCAAGCCATCGCTTTTGCTTTTGTTCAAAACCTGCGATCAACAAGCCATCTTCTGCACGAGTCAAAGCGACATAGAGCAAGCGATTTTCTTCTTCTGCTTCTTTTTTTGCAAACTCATTTTTTGCTGACGCCACAGCCGATGAAATCCCCACCCAAGGGGGGGCGGTGGTGAGCGGCAAGACAGGCCATTGGAAACCGTTCTGATCAATATTCAGCAAACGGTCGGGTCGATTTTTTGACCGCAACATATCGGGCAGTATCACCACTGGCGCTTCCAGCCCTTTGGCGCCATGGATGGTCATGATGCGAATCTCATCACTGCTTCGGGAATCACTTTCACGGGTGATCACCACATCGCTTTGCCGCATGATGGCCAAGAACTTTTGCAAAGACGGGGCATGAATTTCTTGGAAATCACGCGCCACTTCCAAAAATTCAGCAATCACGTCCACCACCGGCGTCCCAAGGCGTTCGATGAAACGGCGGCGGCAATCGTTGGTCAAGACATCGCGATAAAATTCATAAGGCGTATACCGTTCGGCAAGGCCAAGCCATGCGGTGAATTGACGATGCGCGTTCAAGTAAGCCGGATCCGAATCCGTCGCGGCAAAATCCGCCAATTGCTGTATTAGGCTGGCGTCACCACGTTGATGAGCAAGACGAAACAACTGGTCTTCATCCAAGCCAAAAAGAGGCGATTTTAACACCGTGGCTAAGGTCAAATCATCTTCTGGCAAGAGCATGACCGCGCCTAGGGCAAGCAGATCCATGACCGCGATATCATCGTTTAATTTCACCCGATCAGCCCCGGCCAGGGGCAAGCCTGCAAGCCGCAATTCACGATCCAATACAGCGGCGAAATCATCGCGCTTACGCAACAAAATCAGCACATCCCCGGCACGCATCACTCGTCCTTTTGCTGGCAAGACCCGGGCGCCAATCCAAGATTGCAGAAGCGTCACAATCTTTTGGGCAAGTTGTTTTTGACCATTGCCATTGCCAGTGCCATCCCCGCCCGACTGATCATGATCTCCGGCGGGCAAGAACGGCTCCACCTCTAGCGCGTCATGACCATCGCCATCAATGACCGGATCAAGAATTTCGATAAATCCAGCATCCC
>CAYNQW010000031.1:0-5759 GCA_964399415.1 uncultured Hyphomicrobiales bacterium | reverse complement strand
TCATGACCATCGCCATCAATGACCGGATCAAGAATTTCGATAAATCCAGCATCCCCCAAACGGCTAACCAAATGCTCTGGGACTTCGCCAAGCCCTGCCATGGCACCGTCAAAAGACGCTAAGCGATCAACAAAATTCAAAATCGGTGATGTGGTGCGGAACGAGGTGTTCAGCGGCACCGATTGAAACGGCAGATTTGCCGCCTTTGCCATGCGTTCAAAATGCTGCTGTTGAGCGATGAATAATTCTGGCCTTGCGCCCTGAAAACTGTAAATCGACTGCTTGAAATCGCCCACCGAGAATAGCGACCGCCGCGGCGCATCACCGTGATCTGTCGTGGAATCATTGCCGGTGAAAAATTCTTCAGCCAGACTTGATAGAATTGTCCATTGATTGGGGCTGGTGTCTTGCGCTTCATCAATCAGCAAATGTTTAAGGCCGCGATCAAGTTTATACCGCACCCAAGACGCGCCACCATCTTGCGTCAATAAGCCAATGGTTTGATTGATCAAATCGTCGAAATCCATCAAGCCGGCATTGGTTTTATTGCGTTGATAGCCTTTGGCCATGGACGTCGCCACGACATAAAGATCAAAACTCATCGCCGCCACATCAATGGCGTTGTGTTGCGCCAGCATATGCCGCAACCGCTCAACCTCATTGAAATACGCCTCCCGCATATTCGGGTGTGTTTTCTGAATCTTGGCGCTTGGGAATTTGACCCTGTCTTTACCTTCTTTGGTGAGCATCGCGCCCAAATAAAGATCAATGTTCTGCCGCCGCTCAGCGTCATCCATGGCGAGCCATTCCGCCAAGGGCGTTGTCACATCTTTTTCAGTTTTATTGCCCTCATGGCAAGCCGCCACCATGCCCCGCAACGCGTCGATTGACACCGCCGCTACCGTTTCATCAATGAGGCGTTGTTTCGTGGCGTCAGGGTCTTGAGCCGCTTCGGGACAGCCAAGAGCGTCAAATAATTCAGCCTTCACCGCCACTGGATTTGTTTGCATATTCGCCAGCAACACCGTGTGATTGAAAATCTGTGACGCCAGTTCCGTGACTTCTTGTTCGGTCATTACCTGCCCTAAAGAACGCAAAGACCGCCGCACCGCCTCATCCGAAGAGGTCAGCATGCTATGTTGGGCTTCGGCTTTCATCATGGCTTTTTGTTCATCGGTGGCGAGATCAAAATAAGGCTGAACCCCTGCTTCAAGCGGGAACCGCCGCAACACCGATTGCGCGAAAGCGTGAACCGTTTCAATCCGAATGCCCGTGGGATGATCAAGCAGATGAGCAAAGAGTTTGCGGCTTCGAGCGATCTGTTCTTGGCGCGGACGCTCAATGCCCATGGCCTTGATGTCTTGGGTCAATTGGCTTTCGTTGATAACCGCCCATCGCGACAAAGTTTCAAACAAGCGGTTCCGCATTTCTGCCGCCGCCGCCCGGGTATAGGTCACCGCCAAAATATCAGTAACCGCCGCGCCGTTGATCAACAGCCGCAGAATACGATTGGTCAGCACCCGTGTTTTGCCTGTTCCGGCATTGGCCGATACCCATACCGAAGCAGACGGGTCCGAGGCTTGATGTTGAGCGCGACTCGCGGCATTAATGATGGCTTGGCGTTGTGACGCATCATAGGTCATTCGCCGTCTCCTTCTTCATCCGATGGAGTGCCCCATTCCGCCACCCGCGCCAAATGGCGATAATCGCTATATCGGTTGGCTTCCCGGGCAAGCGGTTCTGCGCGATACCCTTGCTGCGGCTGTTGAAAGGCGGTGAGCAAGGCTTCAATCCCTTGCCTTGTTTCGGTGACAAATGAATCATCAGGGGTGACGTTTTTGACATCTATCGGCAGGCTACGTTTGCCGCTGACCTGCCAATAATGCATAGCGTTGATCTCGTGTAAGCCTTGAAGATCATCAAACCCACCATCAGCAGCAATCAAGGCTTCCACCCGCAATTGCAAACTGCGCCCATGCTGAACTTGGGCTTTTGTTGGGGGCTGGCCTGTTTTGTAATCAATGATCGTCAATGCGCCATCATCGAAGCAATCAATGCGGTCAGCGCGCGCGGTGATGCGGTGGGATATGCCGTTGATATCAATCATCAACGTCCCATTAATTTCTGCAAAACTCCTCGCCTTATCCCATTGCCGTTGGTTTTCCTTTTCTGCAAAAACTTGAGCAATCATTTCGTAACGCGGCCACCAGAACATCATCACTTGCGGATGGTCACGATAAGCGGCGAACGCTTCTTCGCCAGCCTTGATCAAGGCTTCATACGCATCCTCTTTTGATAAGGCTTGGGGATGCGTGCGAATATACCGCGCCAAAGCATCATGCATCACGTTACCGCGATCAGCGGGAGAAAGCGGTTCATCCAATTCTGGCAAAGCCGACAGGTTTAAGATGCGCTTGGCATAGACCGCGTAAGGATCCCGCAGCAACGTGTCCAGTTGCGTAGCTGAAAATTGCGTAGGACGCAAGGCCACTGGCGGGGTTGGCGATGGTCGAGGGCAAGGCCGCATCACCGCATTTGATGAATGCAGGGCTGACGCCATGGCCTGATAACGCGTCGCATCTGGCCATGGGATTTGCGCCACATTCAGCACCGCATCAAGCCGCCTCAGCCAACGCGAAACTTCCGTAGGCGCGCCTTGGTCACGGCTTGATTGCGTGATCAAGACTTCGGGTCGCGCCATGGCCATCACCGCGTCATGACTGGCAAGGCCAACCCGCCAATGCGCATGCGGCAAGCCAAAATCCAAGCGCATGGCGTTGCTCATCCACGGGTCGGCTGGCGGTTCAGGCGGCGATATGCCTTTGTTCATGCCCCCAAGAATGGTCAAATCCGCCGATTGCATCCGCGCTTCCACCGTGCCTAAGATTGACAATCGCGGGTGATCAATATGATCAGGATAAATGGTTTCCCCAGCCATTAAGACTTTCAACGCTGCCGGATAACTGGCCGGATCCATTTCAATATCCTGACCATAAAGCCCCAGTTTATGCATGAACCGCCCTAGACGTATCCCATCTTGCCCCTGCCATGGCGCGAGTTGTTCATCTGGCGATTGGCTGAATAATTCAGCCGCTTGACCATGGGCATTGGCAAGGTCAGCAAGGGTTAAACCAATGCGCGATTTCAAAGCCGTCAGTGGTGCCATCGGTTTGATCAGATGGTGATCGACAAATTGCCCTAAACCAGCACTGATGCGATGGGCTTTCTCAGACAGCCCATCGAGCCCGCCATCAATTCGCCTTCCGCGCAACACCAAACGTTCCAATTGCCTTATGTCGTGACGAAATTGAGCCCGGGGCAAACCTGCGGCGGCCAAGCGATGGCGAGCCATGGCCAATAGCGGCACGGCGGCAAAATCCGCTTGCCAAGCCTCAACCATCAATTGCAGAAAATGCGCCGGCGGCGTTTCCGCTAGGCTGATGCCTGCGCTGGACGACACCATAATCCCCCAGCGTTTCAATTCCCCTGAGACCATCTGCCCAAGGCGTTGATCGGCGCTGATCAGCATGGCGGTTTTCCCTGGCGTTTCAAGCGCCTCACGCATCGCCAAGGCAATCACTTCCGCTTCTTCATGGCGATCGTAACAATCGACCCGCGTCATGCCTTCAAGCGATTGAGCGGTGACGATTTGCTGTTCTGGGATCAACCGCCATTGCCCCGATTGATTGGCGGGGCGCATGGCTTCGCGGAGCAAGGCCATACGACCGGTTTGTTCCGCGTTATACGGATCAGGGCTATCGGCTGTGCCTTGCCAAAGCGCAACCTGCCCCCGCGACACGCCTAACGATTTCAACAATTGCGCCAGCGGATATTGAGGATGGCTCACCACCCCTTGCCCAACCTCGTCTTGATCATTCTCACGGGTCAGATCATCCCAGTCGGCTTCGCTCATCCCGATATCAAGAGCCGGCAAGACCAGATGGCCGCGCGGCAATTGCATGACGGCTTTCATCAATATTTGTGTGGCGGGAATGGTACCGGTGGAGCCAGCGATCACCACCAAGCCTTTCGGCAGCGTCTTGCGCCATGTTTCGGCGCGGGCTTGAATAGCCGCATCACGCCAAACCACGGGATCAGACATTTGCCGTTCGTCCAACACTTTCGGCCAGCCTTTGGTGACAATATTGAGAAAATTAAGAATCCGTTGCCAATGCCCAGCGTGATCACCCCCCGTCAAGTTATCAAGATCATCAGGATGGCATCCTGCGGTTTGAATTTGATCAAGGAATTGACCCAAAGCGCGCGCCAATGCCATGATTTCTGCAGGCGATAGCGTCGCCAATTCGGTGCCGGTTAAGAATTGCCGCACCAATCGGCTCAACAACAATTGCCGTTCCAGCCCATCAATCACGGGCGGTTTATCATCAGCATCCCAACCCGCGGCAATCAATTCAGCGGCGTCTTCATCAACATCGCCAATGGGCATCATGCGCGGCAATAATTGCGCCCCACCATTGGCTAAGCGTAAAAACGCGGTACGCAATGCTTTTGATAAGCGGCGATTGGGCAAGAGAATGATGCTATCGGACATTTCCCTTGGATCATCGACCATCGCCAAGATGCCGCGCGCGAGATCATCGGCAAACGGGCGACCGGCAGGGATATGATGCAAATGTCCAAGCGTCATCGGCATAAATTCTCATCGGCAATTGGCGTGAAGGGCGACCCCTAAACTATAAGATAAGCCCACCCGAAGCGCTAGTCCTCCTAATGGATAGGATTGGATCGGAATGAGGCTTTATCCGTGGTTTAGATTGTTCAGGCGTTGCGGCCAATTTGCCGCCTCACCACCGGTCAGCGTGAGGCGTCTCGTGTTATCCCCGTCCCCTTCATGGCGATCAATGGTCAAGCGCAACGCCTCTTCAGGCAAAAGAGCACCCAAACGATCTGGCCATTCAATCAGCATCGCATGGCGACCAAGCGCTTCATCAAAGCCAAGTTCAATCACCTCATCAGCGCTATCCAGCCGCCAAAGATCAAGATGCCAAATCTCACGCCCCGGATCATCCGCATCACCCCAAGGGTAGGATTGAACCAAGGTAAAGGTAGGGCTGGGGATATCATCAACAGGCAACCCTGCTTGCACCAACATTGACTCGATCATGCCTCGCGCCAAGGTGGATTTGCCCGCGCCGAGATCACCATCAAGGGCGATGACATCGCCTGTTTGCAAAATCTGCGCAAGAGAATGGCCGAAAGCGGCCATCGCCTCCGGCCCTTCAATCTTATAAGTGGTTGGTGCCATCAATACGTTAAATATTAGTAACGATATTGTTCGGACTTAAAGGGACCTTGCTGTCCAACACCAATATAATCGGCTTGTTGCTTCGACAATTGGGTGAGTTTTGCCCCAACTTTTTCGAGATGCAGCATCGCGACTTTTTCGTCCAAATGCCGTGGCAGGGTATAAACTTTCTGGTCATAATTGCCAGACCGTTCCCAAAGTTCGATCTGCGCCAGCACCTGATTGGTAAAGGAAGCCGACATCACAAAAGACGGATGCCCCGTGGCGCAACCCAAATTCACCAACCGGCCTTTTGCCAGCATGATGATTTTCTTGCCATCGGGAAATTCAACTTCATCCACTTGCGGCTTAACTTCCGACCAGTTCAAATTGCTCAAGGCATCAACCTGAATTTCATTGTCAAAATGGCCGATGTTACAAACAATCGCGCGGTCTTTCATCTCACGCATATGGTCAAGGTTGATGACGTCTTTATTGCCGGTGGCGGTGACGA
>CAYNQW010000030.1:0-15560 GCA_964399415.1 uncultured Hyphomicrobiales bacterium | reverse complement strand
ACCTTCAGCATCGTGACGGCAAGACCATCGTGATGGTTGAACAAAACGCCAAGAAAGGTCTGGAGTTTGCCGATATTGGTTATGTGTTGGTTTCGGGTGAAACCGCGCTTGCCGATAAAGGGGATAAACTTTTGAAAAACCCAGAAGTTGGTCGTCTCTTCCTCGGCGGTTGATCAGATCCATCTCAATATATCATCAAAAAGGCGGCCTGTGACGGTCGCCTTTTTCGTGGCTAAAGGATCATATCCACAAGGGCAAGCAGGATGCCGCCCAAGAACGCATAGCCAAAGGCAGTATAAAGATTAGCCCCCATGGCCAAATCACGCGCTGGCACGCGATATAACGTTGAGCAGGTGATAACCGAAAGCGAGGCGATGGAACTCATTGTTCCTGTCGCCCAACCAATCAGATGCGACATCATCAGCAAGAATGGTGTCGCGGTTGACCCAGAACCACTAAACAAAGCCAACAACACGGTGCTGCTGATCACCGGATGAATACCAATTACCGAAGCCAGCATCATCAATGTTGGTGTTGCGATCAAAGCAAAATAACCAGGGAAGGTGCCGCCGCCTATAAAAGTTAAAATGGTGGTGATTCCATCGGTGCGCGTCACCAGAAACCCTAAAATCATGGCGCTGCTAATCACCACAATATCATCAGCAATTGATTTTAATGACAGCGTGGTAGCGTTGATGATGGTCGAAACGGTTTGTGGTTGCCGCCAAAACTGAAACAGCACCAATACAGGCATGGTGATCACCACCGCTGATAATGCGGTAAAATTAAAGATAAGTGCCACCGACAGCACCGAAGCCAAGACCACCAACAATCGCATGGAAATAGGCTTAAGGCATGCCAGTGAATCCCTGATGATGGTTTTGGTTAAACCGCGGGTGAAAATTGGCAAGGTTACCGCGTTAAACAGCAGAGACATGATCACCCCGCCGCCAATGGCAAACCATGAAGCCGCAGGTTCGATGAAACTTTGGCCGATGGCAAAGGCGACAAAAAACGGCGACCATACCGCTGAAGCGTTCATCCCTCGCAAGGCTGCCATAGCCGCGATCCGGCGGCGGTTAAAATCGCTATCCGGCGACAATGCGGCTGAAAGCATGGCAAAAGTGCCGGTGTTAATCACCCCGCCAAAGGCATGACCGGCGATTTGCAATCCAGCAGCTGAATGTTGCGGCGGCAATGCCGCAAGAGCCGCTTGGGTGCGTTGCACAGAAGGCATGGTGCTTGCCGTCGATTTCGCAAGGATCATGGTGGGCACCAAGCCTGCGAAGATCAGCACAAACCGTCCAGCCGCCAAGACATCGTCCCAACTCACCACATGGATTGTAAGAAGGCCAAGTACAATCAAGAAACTGATGATCAGAATAGAGCCGCGCTTAATCAACGGCAGGGTGATCAGCAAATAAATGGCATAGATAATAACCGCGCCATTCAACAAGCCCTCAATATGGTCGCCGAGGATGATTTTGAGCAAAGCCGCCGCCCATGCAATCATCAGCAGTAAAAGACGTAAATTCTGAAAATTAAAAGCCATTAATCAAGTAAGATCATGATGATTGAGATGGCCAGCAGAATGATAGCCAATGCCTCAACTTTATTGGTCTTTTCCTTAAAGTAAAAAATAGAAATGCCAAGCGTGATCAGCAGTTCGATTTGCCCTACGGCGCGAACCGGCGCAACCGCATAAAGCGTAAACGCAATGAACCAACACGCGGTAGCCACCGCGCCAAAAAAGCCAGCGCTCAAGGAAGATCGCCAATGAACAAGGCTTGCCACCAATTCGCCTCTTGCGGCAAAGAACATCCAACTGCCCATCGCCAGCGTTTGGAGGATCACGGCGATGCCTCCCGTATAGCCAGCATTCAACAACCAATCGTCACCGTTCAACGCCAATACAGCGGCTTTGAAGAAGACAGTGGATAATCCTAAAAACGATCCCGAAAGAAGGCCGATTAAGGTTTGGCTGGACAGTAATGTCTTTTTGAATTCGCCGCCGGATAATTGTGAGCGAGCCAGCGATAGCATCACCACCGCCACCGCGCCTAAAATGATCGCTGAAATTGTGAAGACACTTGCCACAACACCAAGAATGAAAGCTTCAAAAATCGCCGCTTGTAGGACTTCAGTTTTGGAAAAGGCGGTTCCAGCGGCAAAAGACCGATGGGAAAATAACTTGATCAAAAGAATGGTAAAGAGGATTTGCATCAGGCTTGCAAAACTCACCCAAATCCAAAACCATGGGGTTGTGGATGGTAAGGCTGAACCACTAAAGCCTTGATATAAGAACACCCCTAGCCAAGCGAAGGGTAGGGCATAGGAAAATCGAATATAACTTGCGCCGGTATCACCTAGAATAGGCTTCATTTTCTTTTGCGTGGCGCTGCGAAATGTTTGGGCGATTGCGGCAAGGATGGTGACAAACACCCAAAGTTCAAGCCCGAATATGCTAAATGTATTTAATGGTGCCATGGCTGGGCCTAATGTTTATCTTCACGGCGAAATTAAAAATTGCCGTCCCGTTTATACAAATTATTGGCCTCACTTGCCGCTCGGATCAAGGCCATGGCTTTATTCACTGTTTCTTGAAATTCCATTTCCGGCACAGAATCATAAACGATGCCCGCCCCGGCTTGAATATGCATCATGCCGTCTTTGACAATAGCGGTTCGCAAAACGATGCAGGTATCCATATCCCCATCAGCAGAAATATAACCTGCCGCGCCGGCATAAGGCCCGCGTTGTGATGGTTCAAGTTCGTCAATGATTTCCATGGCTCGGATTTTTGGCGCACCTGAAACCGTGCCAGCTGGAAACCCAGCCTTTAAGGCGTCAACGGTATCAAGACCGTCGCGGATCGTCCCTTGCACTTCGGAGGCGATATGCATCACATGGCTGTAGCGTTCAATGGCGAAACTATCCACAAGCCGAACTGTCCCCGGTTTGGAAACACGGCCAGTGTCGTTGCGGCCTAGATCTAATAGCATCAAATGCTCAGCCCGTTCCTTCACATCAGCAATCAATTCATCGGCCAGCGCGGTATCTTCTTCGGGGGTTTTGCCGCGAGGACGCGTGCCAGCAATGGGGCGGATGGTGACTTTTTCTTCCCGTAAACGCACTAAGATTTCAGGGCTTGATCCCACCAGTGCCATATCGCCCATGTTGAAATAGATTAAAAAAGGAGATGGATTTAATCGCCGCAAAGCTCGGTAAAGGCTGATCGCGGGCAACTCAAAAGGAATCGAAAACCGCTGTGATAACACCACCTGAAAAATATCACCGGCTTTGATGTATTCGACCGCTTTCTTGACCATATCCATAAAGGATTTTTTTTCCATATTCGATTGGTATTCGGGCAAAGGTCCAGTGACGTCCAAATCTTCTTCGGCCTGAAGAGGGGTGTTTAATTTTTCAACGGTGCGCGCGAGCCTCGCTTCAGCCGCATCCCAAGCGTCTGCCGGCGAAAGCCCATCGCTTTTTCGGATGGGGGTGCAAACCAGCATTTGATCTTTTAAGCGGTCAAAAATCACCACGATGGTTGGCCGCATCAAGCGCGATGTATCGACGTCAATAAGAGCCGGATTAGAGATGGGGATATCATCCATATGATGAACCATCTCATAACCAAAATAGCCAAAAACCCCAGCCGCCATGGCGGGCAATTCTTTTGGCACGTCAACACGGCTATCATCAATCAATTGTCGGAGCGATTGGAAAGGATCATCATGAACCTCTCCAAGGTGTTCACCTTCCGGCGTGGCGCGCCAAGCCTGCTTCTGATCGCAAGACCAGATCAAATCAGGATCAATGGCAATCACGGAAAACCGCCCGCGCACATTTCCACCTTCCACCGATTCAAGCAAGCAGGAATAGGGCAAGTCAGCGCCCAATTTGATCATCGCGGAAACCGGTGTTTCCAAATCAGCGACCAATGTCGTATAGGCCACCGTGCCAGTGGAAGTGGCATCAAGCACTTGGCCAATTTGATCGCGTGATGGGATGATGCGCATTAGTTGGGTTGTCCCACCAGCAATGTTTGAACGGCGCCAGCGTTGATCGAAAGGCTATGGATATCCACCAATCCATTGGCGATGACGCCTTCAATCGAGGTGGCTAGATTAGAACTCAGCGTGGCTTTCAGCCGTTCGGTTTCTTCCGCAAGGGCATCAGCATCCGCGGCTAGAATATCAGTGACGGTCAGCACAATAACATCGTCGCCTGTTTCGATATAATCCAAGGTGTTGATTTCAAGGCCAAAGGCTTTCGTCGCGACTAATCGCGCCGCGTTGTGATCAAAACTCACGCCATCCCGGCGCATGGCAGGGCTGGTTTCTACCGAAAGGCCAGCGGCTTTAGCAGATTTCGCCAAATCTTGACTGGAAACAATGCTTTCGGCTTGGTTGCGCGCGGTGGTCATGGCGGTTTCGCGGCGCATATCGACTAAGACGCGATCTTGCACATCGGCAAGCGGACGTTCGGCGCTCAAATCTTCACGATCGACGCGCAACACAAAGAAAGTATCGGCGTTTGTTTCTTCAACCAATCCTACGTCACCAACGGGGGCGGTCCAGACCGATTGCCGGAATTTTGTATCGCCAGCAATCCCGTCAATAGGTTGGCCATCAATATTATTGCCCGAACGGTCAAGGCCATTGATCTGAACCAATTCAGCACCGGTTGATTGCGCGGTTTCTTCAAAGGTTGCGCCGCTAGCAAGGCCTTCTTCTAAACTGCCCACGCGTTGATAAACCAAATCAATGGCTTTTTCGCGCTTGAGGTTGTCAAGAATAGCGTCAGAAACATCGTCAAAACTGACGACTTTTTGTGGGGTGATTTCTTCAACCAAGATCAGATGCGAACCTAGAGGCGTTGCGATAGGGCCAATCAATTCCCCCAAACCTGCGTTAAAAGCAGGCTCCGCCAATTCCTCGGTTAAATCATCTCGGGTGAGGTCGCCCAGCATTGTGTCATCTTCTGTAAGGCCAAGCGATTTATCGGCAATCGCATTGAAACTTTCACCGCTTTTGATCGCGGTGACGGCTTCTTGCGCGGCGGCTGGATCAGCAAAAATCATCTGGCGAAGCGTGCGCCGCTCTGGGTCTTGATATAGATCAATCTGATTATCATAGGCGGTACGGATTTCTGCATCTTCAACCGTCACTTCGCTTAGCAACGCATCTGGCGATAACACCAATGCCGTCACCGCCCGCAGATCAGGGCTTTTGTAAATGTCTTTGTTATCCGCATACCACGCGTCTAATTCAGCATTGCTTGGGGTGGCGGCGCCGTTCACGTCAACCTTGATGGTGACATAATCAATCACGCGCCGTTCGAGGCGCCATTGGCCGATGCGTTTGGACAGGCTGTCAGAATAGGAAAGCCCTGGCATCATCGAACTTAGAATCTGGCCGCTGCTTAAATCTTGACGAATGTATTCAACATAAGCCTCTTCCGTCAGCCCAGCACGGCTCAGCGCATCTTGGAATCGCAATAGATTAAATTTGCCATTTTGATCCTGAAACGCAGGTTCACCAGCAATATACTGCTTTTCCATGTCTCGGGTGACGGTCAAACCAAGCCGTTGGGCTTCGGCGGCAAACACAGCGCGGCGTGCCAAGCCATTCAGCACATCGCCCAGCATGCCTTGACCAATCGCTTCAGCATTATTCGCGCCAGGCAAATAAGCGCGGCGTGTGCGGTCAAATTCTTGAGCCGCTTCTAAGGCGCTGATTTCATAATCACCCGCTTTGATCGCCGCATCATTTGAGCCAACATTGCGGAAAACATCATCAATCCCCCACATGGCAAAGCCAATGGCAAGCATGACTAAGAAAATTTTCATAGGAGCGGATTTTGCGCTGGAACGCATGGATTTAAGCATGGATCAAACTCTTAGAGGCTGCTGATTTGAAAAATAAATTTTATGTCAAAATTCATTATTTTTCACTAACATGACTGGCGATGGAAGTCACGCGTTTGCAGTGAATTTTTCCTGCTGAATTCTTAGCGGGTTTTGGCTAAAACTAAACAAAGAACAAAATATAGAGGCGAATAATGATTATTGCGGGCAATTGGAAAATGAACATGGATCGAGCGTCGGCTTCAGCCTTGGTTGAGGCGCTTTCAGCGGAAATGCAGCCTCTTACCGCTCATCTTGAAATGATTGTCTTTCCGCCCGCGGTTTTGATTGATTCCGCGGTCAATGCCGCAACAAATACGCTTGCAGTTGGTGGGCAAGATTGTCATTTCAAAGCCAATGGCGCGCATACAGGCGATATTTCGGCGGTTATGTTGGCAGACGCAGGATGCCAATGGGTTTTGGTTGGGCATTCTGAACGGCGCAGTGATCACGGTGAAACCAATGCGATGGTTGCGGCGAAAGCAGAAGCCGCGCTTGCGGCGGGGTTGAAGGTGATGATTTGCGTTGGGGAGACGTTAGAAGAACGAGAAAGCGGCCAAGCCAAAGACGTGGTTGCCGCGCAAGTGCTTGGTTCATTGCCTCAAGATTTGCCGTCAAATCGTTTTGCCTTGGCTTATGAGCCTGTTTGGGCCATTGGGACGGGAAAAGTGGCTAGCCCTCAAGATGTGGATGATATGCACAATCATCTTCGTGAAATTCTGGTGCAATCCAGTCCTGATTTTGAAAAAGTGGATATCCTTTATGGCGGGTCGGTGAAGCCTGACAACGCCGCAGATTTATTGGCTTTGCCAAATGTTGGTGGCGCTTTGGTGGGGGGCGCGAGCCTTAAGGTTGAGGATTTCATGGCGATTGCAGGTTCCGCTCCAAAGTCTTGACGAACGGTGCCTAAAAGCAAATGTCATTTATTGCTGGAGTTTTGTGGTCTCTTTGTCTATAAACGCGATGAAAATGCAGTCTGAGAACAGAGAAATTCGATGATCACCGTTATCTTGACCATTCATATCATTATTGCCATTGCGCTTGTTGGCACGATTCTTTTGCAACGAAGCGAAGGTGGCGGTTTGGGCATTGGCGGTGGTGGCCAAGGCGGTGGGTTTATGACCGCGCGCGGCACGGCTAATCTTCTCACGCGCACCACGGCTTTGTTGGCTGCCGCATTTTTTGCAACCTCTATTGTCCTGGCGATTCTGGCCAATAACACCACCAGCGCGCCGTCACTTGTTGATGAAGTGCTCGAAGAGACCAGCAAAATTCCAGCAATTCCAACCGTTCCAACGGATCAGTAAATTTAATTTAAATTCTTTCTCCCAAGGATGGATTTAATCTGATATACAATCGGTCCATGCCTCGTTTTATTTTCATTACTGGTGGTGTGGTTTCTTCCCTTGGAAAGGGACTTGCATCAGCCGCCCTTGGATCTTTGCTGCAAGCCCGCGGATACAAGGTTCGTCTTCGTAAATTAGATCCTTATTTGAATGTTGACCCCGGCACCATGTCGCCAACGCAACATGGTGAAGTCTTTGTGACTGATGATGGTGCTGAAACGGATCTTGACCTTGGTCATTATGAACGTTTCACGGGGGTTCACGCCAAGAAATCCGACAATGTTACCACGGGAAAGATTTATTCCGATGTGTTGGCGCGGGAACGGCGTGGCGATTACTTGGGCGCGACCATCCAAGTGATTCCCCATGTGACCAATGCCATTAAGGAATTTGTCTTATCGGACCTCACCGATGAAGATTTTGTGCTTTGTGAGATTGGCGGCACGGTGGGCGATATCGAATCCTTGCCCTTCCTTGAAGCCATTCGCCAATTGGGCAATGAACTCGGCCGGACGAAATCTTGTTTTCTTCATGTGACGCTCCTGCCTTATATCGCCGTTGCGGATGAATTAAAGACCAAACCCACCCAGCATTCGGTGAAAGAATTGCAATCGGTGGGGATTCAGCCTGATATTTTGCTATGCCGCACCCCATTTGATGTTCCTGAAGAACAACGCCGCAAAATTGGTCAATTCTGTAATGTTCGCCCGGAAGCCGTGATCAATGGCCGAGATGCCAAAAGCATCTATCATGTGCCGCTGATGTATCACCAAGAAGGCTTGGATATGGAAATTTGCCGGCATTTTGACCTGCCGCTGAATGAGCCGGATTTATCCGTATGGCAAAATATCGGTCATGCGATTGAAAACCCTGAAGGTGAGGTCAATATCGCCGTGGTGGGCAAATATGTCAGCCTGCTCGACAGTTACAAATCATTGGCAGAAGCCTTGGTGCATGGCGGCTTGCACAACCATGTGAAGGTCAATATGAATTGGGTGGATTCCGAAGAATTGGAAAAAGCCGATGACCCTATGCATATCTTGGGTGATGCGGACGCTATTCTTGTTCCTGGCGGCTTTGGTGAACGCGGCTCTCAAGGCAAGATCAAAGCCATCACCATCGCCCGGGAGAAGCAATTGCCATTCCTTGGCATTTGTTTTGGCATGCAAATGGCGGTTTTAGAAGCGGCGCGCAACATGGCTGGAATCCCCAAGGCAAGTTCCACGGAATTTGGCGAATGTGACGACCCGCTTGTGGGATTGATGACGGAATGGACGCGCGGCAATGAGCGCGAAACCCGATCAAATCAAGACGATTTAGGCGGCACCATGCGTCTGGGCGCTTATGATTGTGTTTTGGCAGAGGGTAGCCTTGCGGCATCACTCTATGACAGCAAATCCGTTCAAGAACGCCACCGTCACCGCTACGAGGTCAATATCAATTACCGGGATGCGTTGGAAAAAATAGGCTTAAAGTTCTCAGGGCTTTCGCCTGATGGGGTGTTGCCGGAAATTGTCGAACGCCAAGATCACCCGTTCTTTATTGGCGTTCAGTTTCATCCTGAACTAAAATCAAAGCCGTTTGATCCTCACCCGTTGTTCCGAGGGTTCATCGAAGCGGCAAAAACCAGATCACGATTGGTCTAACCATGAGCAAAACCATCTCGATTGGTGATATTTCTTGCGGCAATCATTTGCCGCTGATCTTAATCGCAGGGCCATGCCAAATTGAAAGCCTTGATCATGCCCTTGATATGGCGGGGCAACTCAAGGAAATTACCGACCGGCTTGGCATGGTGTTTGTCTATAAATCATCTTTTGATAAAGCCAATCGCTCATCCATTAGTGGCAAGCGTGGGGTTGGGTTGGATGCTGGTCTTAAGGTGCTTCAAACCGTAAAAGAAACCTATGCTTGCCCGGTCTTGACCGATGTTCACTTGCCCGAACAATGCGGCGAATGCGCTGAGGTTGTTGATGTCTTGCAAATACCGGCTTTTCTCTGTCGTCAGACAGATTTGTTGGTGGCGGCGGCGCAAACTGGCAAAGTGGTGAATGTTAAAAAGGGACAGTTTCTTGCCCCTTGGGATATGAAGCATGTGGCGGAGAAAGTCGCGGCGTCTGGCAATGATCAAATCATGTTAACGGAACGCGGCACCAGTTTTGGGTATAACACCCTCGTCACGGATATGCGTGGTTTGCCGCAATTGGCGGCGACGGGATATCCGGTGATTTTTGACGCCACCCATTCGGTGCAACAACCGGGCGGTTTAGGCGGGGCGTCTGGCGGACAGCGTGAATTCGTGCCGGTGTTGTCTCGGGCGGCGGTCGCAATCGGGGTGGCTGGCGTGTTTGTCGAAACCCACCAAGACCCCGATAATGCGCCTTCCGATGGCCCGAATATGGTGCCGCTCCAGGACATGGAAGCCTTGCTGACGCGCCTTCAAGGCTTTGATCAATTGGCCAAATCTTAATCCTATCTGAAAGAAGAAACCATGACTGCTATCATAGACATTCAAGCCCGTCAGATTTTCGATTCCCGTGGCAATCCAACGGTTGAAGTGGATGTATTGCTCGAAGATGGTTCTTTTGGCCGCGCGGCAGTGCCGTCAGGGGCATCAACAGGGGCTTATGAAGCGGTTGAACGCCGTGATGGTGGTGAGGCTTATCTGGGCAAAGGCGTGTTGCAAGCCGTAGACGCGGTGAACGGAGAAATCTTTTCCATCCTTTCGGGCCGTGACGCGCTGGATCAGCAGGGGCTTGATCAGGATATGATCACTTTAGACGGCACGGATAACAAAGCCCGCCTTGGTGCTAACGCTATTCTAGGCGTCAGTCTTGCGCTGGCAAGGGCGGCGGCAGAAAGCACCGGGCAACCGCTTTGGCGCTATATTGGCGGTGTCCATGCTCATGTTTTGCCAACGCCTATGATGAATATTTTGAACGGCGGCGCCCATGCGGATAACGCGCTTGATGTTCAAGAAGTGATGATCATGCCCATTGGGGCTGAAAGTTTCAGTGACGCCATGCGGGTAGGGGCTGAAGTTTTCCATGCGCTAAAAGGATTGCTCCATGACGCGGGGCTATCCACCGCTGTTGGGGATGAGGGCGGCTTTGCCCCGGCCATCAACTCGACAAGTGAAGCGATTGATTTCGTCATGAAAGCGATTGAAAAGGCTGGATGTCGTCCCGGTGAAGATGTGGCGCTGGCTTTTGACGCGGCATCGACCGAATTCTGTAAAGACGGGGTGTATCATCTGGAAGGTGAGGGCAAGACCCTATCGTCTGATGAGATGATCGCGTATTGGCAGGATATGGCCAAGCGTTACCCCATTATTTCAATCGAAGATCCTTTGGATGAAGACGATTGGTCAGGCTTCCAGAAAATGACGGCTGATATGGGCGCGTCTATGCAATTGGTGGGTGACGATCTCTATGTCACCAATCCAAAACGGCTGGCGCGCGGCATCACCGAGGCTGCGGGCAATGCTATTTTGATCAAAGTCAATCAAATCGGCACGTTGACCGAGACGTTGCAGGCCATCAATATGGCAAAACAGGCTGGTTTTGGAGTCGTGGTTTCGCATCGCTCTGGTGAAACGGAAGATAGTTTTATCGCAGATTTAGCCGTTGCTACCAATGCAGGCCAAATCAAGACAGGCTCAATGTCCCGTTCCGATCGGATGGCAAAATATAACCAACTGCTCCGCATCGAAGAAGCCCTTGGCATTAACGCTAAGTATCAAGGCAAGATACGCCGTTAAATAAAATATGATTTTTCGTTGACGGGGTGTTGACGCGCGAATCACTTTCTGATTCAATGCTTTCATATTGGCGAATCGTGAATTTTCAACGATTCGCGATTTAAGGAAGCGATTGAATCATGGCTTGGGCAAAAATCAAATCATTCACGGTTGGGGTGTTGATGTTCATGGCCGCAGGTTATTTCGCTATCCACGGCCTTGGCGTTGGTGGCGATAAAGGGTATTTATCGCTCGGCGGCCTTGATCATGACATTGAATTGGCTGAACAAAAACTTGCTGAATTGAGAGCCCATCGTCAATGGCTAGAAAATCGCGTTTCATTGGTCATGGAAAATAAGATTGATGAAGACTTGCTCGGTGAATTGGCGCGATCAGAAGGCGGCCTTTATGCCCCAGATGAATTAATTATTGATATTAACTAAAATTAGTTAACATATAAAAATATCAATAAAATCAACATAATAAACTTGTTGTAAAAATTGCAAAACATGGCACTCTATAGGGGTATTCCTTTGGAGATGATCATGGCCAAACAGACCGCATCGAAACCATCCGAACCGCTCAAGCGGAAGCCGGGACGCCCTGCAAGAAAAGCCACGGGCAAAAACGCTCTTATCGACAAGCCTGATTTAGACACGTTAACCACGCTTTATGAAGACATGCTGTTGATCCGCCGTTTTGAAGAAAAGGCCGGGCAATTATACGGCATGGGTCAGATTGGTGGCTTCTGTCACCTTTATATTGGCCAGGAAGCCGTGGTGGTGGGCATGCAATCCATGGCGCGGGCTGACGATACGGTGGTGACGTCTTATCGTGATCATGGTCATATGTTGGCTTGTGGCATGGACGCGAATGGCGTGATGGCGGAATTAACGGGTCGCGAAGGCGGATATTCCCGCGGCAAAGGTGGGTCCATGCATATGTTCAGCCGTGAAAAGAACTTTTACGGCGGCCACGGCATTGTTGGCGCTCAGGTGCCGATTGGTGCCGGTCTTGCTTTTGCCCATCGCTATAACGGCACGGACGCGGTTTCGATGACTTATTTAGGTGATGGTGCGGTGAACCAAGGGCAGGTCTATGAAAGTTTCAATATGGCCGCGCTTTGGCAATTGCCGGTGATTTTTGTCATTGAAAACAATCAATACGGGATGGGGACTTCGGTGACGCGCGCGGCGGCTGGTCGGTCGCTTGCGGATCGCGGGAAGGCTTATGGCATCCCAGGCCTGCAAGTCGATGGCATGGATGTCTTGGCGGTTCGCGCGGCTGGCGCGGAAGCCATCCAACATTGCCGCGACGGCAAAGGCCCATACATCCTTGAGATGCAAACCTACCGTTATCGCGGCCATTCCATGTCAGACCCAGCGAAATATCGCACCCGTGAAGAGGTTGACGCCATGCGCAAACAGCATGATCCGATTGATCAATTGCGGGCGCTCTTGGTCAAGGATGGGGTTGAAGAAGATCAACTGAAGGCCATTGACGCGAAGGTCAAAGCGGTGGTGACCGATGCCGCTAAATTTGCTCAAGAAAGCCCTCTGCCTGATCCGGCGGAATTATGGACAGATATTATCATTGAAGGAGCCGCCGAATGACCACGCCAGTGACAATGCCGGCTTTATCCCCCACCATGACCGAAGGCACATTGGCCAAATGGCTGGTGAAAGTTGGGGATGAAATCCGAAGCGGTGACGTGATCGCCGAAATTCAAACCGATAAGGCGGTGATGGAAGTCGACGCGCTTGATGATGGCGTGATTGTCAGCATTAATGTGGCTGAAGGCGAAACCGGAATTGCCGTGGGAACAGTCATTGCTGAAATCGCGGTGGATGGTGAAGACGCACCGGATGTATCTGCCGCTCCTGTTGCTCAAACGATTCCCCAAGAGCAAATCTCGACCCCAGCGCCTTTGCCGCCCGTTCAATCGACGCCTCTGGTTGAACCAAAATCCAGCGGCGCAACCCGTCAAATGACGGTGCGTGAAGCCTTGCGTGACGCCATGGCCGAAGAAATGCGCCGTGATGATAAAGTCTTCCTGATGGGAGAAGAAGTTGGCGAATATCAAGGCGCTTATAAAGTATCGCAAGGCTTGCTGGACGAATTTGGCGCAAGACGTGTGGTCGATACCCCGATCACGGAAATGGGATTTGCAGGGCTTGGTGTTGGCGCGGCGTTTGGCGAATTGAAGCCAATCATCGAATTCATGACCTTCAATTTCTCCATGCAAGCGATTGATCAGATTATCAATTCCGCCGCCAAGACACTTTATATGTCTGGGGGGCAAATGGGTTGCCCGATTGTTTTCCGAGGGCCAAATGGCGCGGCGTCTCGCGTGGCGGCTCAACACTCGCAATGCTATGCCAGTTGGTATGCCCATTGCCCTGGATTAAAGGTGGTCTCGCCTTGGTCAGCGGCGGATGCAAAAGGCTTGTTGAAGGCCGCGATCCGTGATCCAAACCCGGTGATTTTCCTTGAAAATGAAGTGCTCTATGGCCAGAGTTTTGACGTGCCAGAAGATGATGATTGGATCGTGCCTATCGGCAAGGCCAATATTGTGCGGTCTGGAAATGACGTCACTATAACGGCGTTTTCGATCATGGTGGGCAAAGCCCTCGAAGCGGCTGAAGAATTGGCGAAAGAGGGGATAGACGCTGAGGTGATTGATCTTCGCTCTTTGCGTCCGCTTGATTCTGCAACCATCATGTCATCCGTGATGAAGACAAACCGCATGGTTTCTTGCGAAGAAGGCTTCCCCTTTGCGGGCATCGGTGCTGAATTGGTGGCGCAGGTGAATGAGCAAGCCTTTGATTATCTTGATGCGCCGGTCGCTCGGGTGACAGGCAAAGATGTGCCTATGCCCTATGCGGAAAACCTTGAAAAACTTGCCTTGCCGCAAAGCCACGATATCGCTGAAGCGGCGCGCCAAGTTTGTTATCGCGGGAAGGGGGCGTAACCATGGCTATTGTTACGATGCCGGCGTTATCGCCAACCATGACCGAGGGCAAACTGTCGAAATGGCTGGTTCAAGAAGGCGATGATGTGCGTTCCGGCGATGTTATTGCTGAAATTGAAACCGATAAAGCCGTGATGGAAGTTGAGGCTCTCGATGATGGGAAAATCACCACCATCCTGATCGCAGAAGGCACGGAAGGCGTTGCGGTGGGAACAACCATCGCGGAAATTCTTGGGGATGGAGAAGACAGCGCGTTGTCCTCCTCAGCGCAAGATAAGGCCTCCCCCGTATCACCTGCTGCCGTATCACCTGCTCCTGTATCCGTGGCGCAACCAGCCGACGAAGTGCAACAACAACAGCCTGCACCAGTGACGCCAGCGGCGAAGGTGACAGCGAAAGCGTCACCGCCTGTTCAATCGGGAGATCGTGTTTTTGCCAGCCCATTGGCGCGGCGGATCGCTCAAGATCGCGGCATTGATTTGGCAAGCCTCAAGGGAAGTGGCCCGCGCGGACGGATTATCAAGGCCGATCTTGAACAGGTAGCATCGGTTGCGACAACAAAATCAATGACGACACCTATGCACGCCCCATCAGGAGATGAATCAAGCGTAATCGAGCATACTCAAATGCGGAAAGTGATTGCTGATCGCCTGCAACAATCCATGCAAGATTCGCCGCATTTCTATGTCAATATGGATATTGATATAGGTCAAATGTTGGCGGCGCGGAAAGCCTTGAACGATCATGCGCCTGAAGGCGTTAAAATTTCAGTGAATGATATGATCATTAAGGCCGCGGCGACGGCTTTGATGCGTGTGCCTGAGGTCAACGCGTCTTGGGAAGGCACGCAAACACGCCGTTTCCATCATGCCGATATATCTGTGGCAGTGGCCATTGAAGGCGGATTGATTACGCCTATTATTCGTCATGCCGATGAAAAAGGACTTGAGGCTATTTCTTCAGAAGTCGCCGCGCTCGCGAAAAAAGCCCATGACGGGAAGTTAGCACCCGAAGAATACACCGGCGGCAGTTTCACCATCTCTAATCTAGGGATGTTTGGGGTGACGTCTTTCACCGCCGTGATAAACCCGCCACAAGCCGCTATTTTAGCGATTGGCGCAGGTGAAGAACGAGCCGTGGTCAGAGATGGGCAATTGGCGGTAGCGACAATGATGACCGCAACCTTATCGTCGGATCACCGGGTGATTGATGGCGCCACCGCCGCTCGGTTTATGAAAGTCTTTAAGGATATTGTCGAAAATCCTGTTCTGGCTTTGGCCTGATCGAGCGCATTGAAAGGGAATAACCATGGCAGAACATGACGTAGATGTGGTTGTGATTGGGGGTGGCCCCGGCGGTTATGTCGCCGCCATCCGTGCCAGCCAATTGGGATTAAAAGCCGCGGTGGTTGAGCGCGAAAATCTTGGGGGCATTTGTCTCAATTGGGGTTGCATCCCTACAAAAGCATTATTGCGATCAGCAGAAGTAAAGCATTTGATTGATCACGCAAAAGATTTTGGCATTACCGTTGGAAAAGCCGACATTGATTTGAACGCGGTGGTCGAACGCTCTCGCGGAGTGGCAAAACGC
>CAYNQW010000029.1:2514-15948 GCA_964399415.1 uncultured Hyphomicrobiales bacterium | reverse complement strand
TGGTGTAACCGCTATCACGAATAGCACGGTGAATTTCGTCAGCAAGGCTGAGAGAAGAAAAAGAAGTCAATGAGTAAGCTTTCCGGAATTCAAATCCTAAGGCTTAAGATCATCTTCGTCTCAGGCCTTTCGGGCATCTTATCCTTCATCTGCTCAGGAAAGGCAATCGAATTCTGCGATGGGCAGAACAAATCGAGGCTAGCGGTTTAATCGAATATCGAGCCGCGATCGAATATCCGCATCAGCCGCGTCATCAATCTGAAGATCAAATCGACCGTCATTAATCGGCGCCATGATATCTTGTAAGGTTATGCGCGCCCGCTCATCCATCGCCAACCCGCCTTGCCTCTGCCAATCTTCGATGGTCAGGCGGTCGGCAAGTTTGGGATAGAGGTAATCGCTTTGCATCCGAGACAATGTATCAGCATGACCCAAAAAATGGCCTTCGCCATGGACGACACTTCGGATCGCTTCCAAGGTATGACCAGAGTCAAAGTCTAGCGGCATATCAAGCGTTCGCAGGATTGCGCCGATCATATCGTTATCAATGATGTAACTTTCGAGGGCGCATCCCATGAGCGCGGCTTGCATCCCCGCGGCTTGGGTGATCATATTTGACCCCGCTTGCGCCGCCAGCAAAACCGACATGGCTTTTTCGTACCCGGATTGCGCGTCAGGGATTTTGCTGTCGGTCGCGCCGGCTATCGTGGAATTGGGCAAACCATAATAACGCGCCATCTGACTGGTTGCGGCCATAATGCGGGCTTGTTCGCCGCCGCCGCCGCTCATCGCGCCAGTCCGTAAATCCGTAATCATGGGGCGAGCGCCAAAGATAACCTTCGCTTCAGGCTCAACAAGCCAAGCAACCATCATCCCACCCAAGGTTTCCGCGACGGTCTGCGCCAAAGCGCCCATAGGCTCGACCGGGCTGGACGCGCCAACTTGGCCAAAGGTGTTCGCGTGAATGGGAATGCCAAGTTCCGCTGCCCGCATCAAGACCAACATAGCATCCGGTGAAAATCGCAACGGCGGCGTCACATGATTAATGTTAAGCGAAAGAAACGGCTTGGCGCGGAAGGCGTCCATTGACCCAGCAACAAGACTGAGCAAAACCTCAAGATCATCCATGGTTTCCACATGAGCAACAGAGGTGGCAATAGGTTTGGTGGTGCCCGCAATCGAAGCGTAAGCTGTATTGATATCAAGGCTATGGTCATCGGGCATATCCCGCGCCACCATTGGCCGATTGAAAAAATGGATATGCTCAAGCCTTTCGACCAGTGTTGCAGCTGAAAAAATATCCATCAATGCGGTGGGGCGATAACGTCTGGTTTCCGCCTCATAAATCAGCGGTGCCGCCCCCCCTGTTCCAGCGTGAACCCTTGCGCCTTCAAGGTGAATTTCAACACCATCTTTTCGACCATAAAGCGTCAACGGTCTGGCTAAATCTTTCAGCGCATCGGTGATTATTTTTTCGCTAAAACAAAGCCGTCCATGGTCATTAATATGCCCGCCCGCCTTGGTGACAAGCGCCACCACCGGGGGTGGTGCATCGGCAAACCCAATGTTCATCAGCACATCACGAGCGGTTTGATCGACCTGCTGGATCGCCGCCGCGCTCAACGGCGAATATTGCCCGCCCATCAGCCCTTTGGTAGATGGCGAGAGCGATGGTCTGTCTTGGCGATTGCCGCGACGGCCTCGGCGATGGGTTGGTTCAATTGACATGACGGTATCAAAAATCAATTCGCAGATTTGTTCAAATCTTTTCTTGTGGCTCATCTTTTTGTGGGGAAACCAACGCCAAGCCAAGGATCATCGCAACCAACGCCATCCAGACCCAAATCGAGTGATTTTCGTCAAAGATCAACATGCCCCAGAAAACCCCTGCCAAGGTCACGATATACCCTGTTTGGGAAGCAAAGACGGCGCCAAAACGCGCCACAGAAAAAACAAACATCGTATAGGCCACCACTGAAATCAGCGCCAATCCAATCAACGTGTATTCGGCTATTGTGAACGGGAAATGCGGCCAATAAAAACTGTCAGTGGCGATGGCGGCAGGCAACAACAAAGCCGCGGCCAAAATATTCATCCCCATGGATAGGCGGATCGGCCCAATGTTAACCGCCGATTGAAACCCAAGGATGATATTTTCAGCGGCATAACAAACCGAAGAAATGCAAGCCAATAATATCCATGGCACCGCGCTTCGGTCAGGCAAACTGTTTTCCGGCAAAGCGATCAATAAAATCGCCCCAATGCCAAAAATCAGCCCTGAAAACCGACGCCACGAAAATTGTTCAACCTTTAACGGAATGGAAGCGGAATAAGTCATCATCGGGATCAACGCCACGGTGATGGCCAAGATGCCGGCTTGAACATAAGGGGCGGCGGTATAAAACAACACGCCCGGCACCGCCGCGCCTAACAACGCAATCATTAAAATAAACCGCCAATAAGGCAATATTTCAAACAGGTTCTTGCGGCGGATGATGGTGATGACCAACAGCATCACCCCCGATAAAAACGACTGGATGAAACTGACCCCGAAAGCCTTCACCCCGTGTTCCACGGCTATTTTACCTAAGGAAAAGGACAATCCCCAGGTGATGCCCATAAACAACAAGCAAGCCCAAGGCAAAAACTGGTATTGCATAATCGCATGACCCCACCGATGAACCGATTGTTGTGATGATGGCTTGGTCATGTATGTCCCCAAAAAAAGCATCATCAATAATAATGATGATGCTTAAGGTATGGAACAATTAAACCTATCTGGGAAGTCTATTTTTTGGCGCCGTTACCACCCCGTGCGATCAATGATCATTTGAGCGGCACTTGAGGCGCGGCCAATGGCTTCTATGCTGACTTCATCGGCCTTAAAAGTTCCCCAAGCGGCAACACTTGGATCAGGATTCACGGCTGAATTCACCGGATATTCTGCATTCACTTCCGCATAGATGCGTTGCGCGGTCGGCCCTGTCATCCATTCTAGAAAAGCCCT
Organism: uncultured Hyphomicrobiales bacterium; assembly: GCA_964399415.1. GTDB lineage: Bacteria > Pseudomonadota > Alphaproteobacteria > Puniceispirillales > UBA1172 > JAGWAQ01. The sequence goes on along the minus strand of CAYNQW010000029.1, from coordinate 12,941 downwards.
GGCTTCGTCTTGACGCGGTGAGGTTTTGACCACTCCTCCCGCCGAAATATTAATATGTTGACCACGGTCATCCTGATTAAAGAAGACCAAACGGATCGCCTTGGCCCAATCTTGCTGTTCTGGGTTTTTGTCGTTATTGGCCATCGCGCCATAATAATAAGTGTTCATCAACGCCACATCGCATTCACCCGCATAAATGGATTTCGCTTGTGCGCGATCATTGCCTTGAGGACGTTTGGCTAAATTGTCGACATAGGCTTTTGCCCATGTTTCAGCGGCGTCTTCACCCAAATGCACCACCAATGAAGCCAGCAACGCCCGGTTGTAGACATGACTGCCCTTCCGGCTGCAAATACGACCCTTCCATTGCGGATCAGCCAAATCTTCAATGCGGGTGATTTCCCCTTCTTTGACGCGATCTTTCGCCACCACAATCACCCGCGCCCGGGTCGATAACGCCGTCCAAGTGCCGCCATCATCGCGCAAATGCGCTGGCACACGCTGGTTGATGACATCGGAGTTAAGCGGCGACAACAATTCCATTTGTTCCAATTCAGCGATCCGTGAAATATCCACGGTCAGCACCACATCGGCCGGAGACCCTGCCCCCTCTGATTGAAGCCGCTGAGCCAATCCCTTCGGAGCATGCACAACATTAAACTTCGTGCCCGTTTCTTCTGTATACGCATCAAGAAACGGCTGAAGCAATTGCGGCACTCGGTATGAATAGACATTCAGTTCCGCCGCGATCCCTGATGTTACGGGCAATACAAAAGCTATGATCATGGAAATGAACAAGCGTTTGGTGTTCAACATTTCACTCTCCTGAAGTGAGCCTTATTATGCGAATGAGAATAATTCTCATTTTCAATGCGGTCAATGATATTTTCGTGTTAGAGTTATCGTCACCTAAAATTTTAATCAGATTCCAAAACCAGGCTCAAATCCGCGTGGGGCAAAATCCATCTTATCAAAAACAAAGGCCGGCGCCACCACACAGGACACCAAAGCCCAACCTTCCATCGCGCTGGCGGATTGCCAAAGTCCTTTGGCAATGACCAGTTGCGGCACTTGCCCGGCGGCGGCATTCAGCCCCAGAACGGTTTTGGTGACATTGCCTTCATCAGGCTTGGTGTAAAGCGTCAAGGCTGACCCCGCATGCCAAAGCCATACTTCATCCGCGTCACGAACACGATGCCAATGCGCGGCTTGATCTTTTTCCAGCAAATAATAAATGACGGATAACGCGCCGCGTTCGTCCACACCATTGCTGTTGTTAAACGTTTCGGCGTACCATCCCCCTTCGGGATGAGGTTTTAGATTAAGGTGTTCAATATAGTCTTGTGCAGTTTGCATGATGTCAGCAGGATCGTCTTGGGTCTTCATCTTCTTCATCCATGTTGGCGCTCAAAAATGATATATGTCGATTGCGCTGAAAACAAGAGTTTGACGCAAGATGTGTTCACGATTTTTTTCAACCGGTGATGGCCATCATCAGCGTAAACACCAATACCGCCGCGAAAATAGCCACCACCATATTTCGCGACCACATCATGATCAAAACCGCCGCCAAGAGCGCCAACAATCGCCAAGACATTTCAGAAGCCGCGACCAAACCTGATGGAAACACCACCAGCAACATCATCACCCCAGCCACCATGGCATAGGCAACCGCGTTAATCCATATCGACCAAACGCTATCTTTTGGGATGCGATCCCCAATCACAACCCCCAGAAACCGCCACGAAAACGTGCCTAAAACCGCAAGCCCCACCAAAAGCCATAGATTATCGTTATCCATGCCCCGCCTCCTTTGAGGACGGCTTGACTGGAGGGTAAGTTTTTGGGTCAAGCCAACGCCGCGTGAGCACCACCAGCGTGCCGCCAACAATCCCGCCCAACATAATCCCCCATTCGCCAATCATGGGATAGGTGAGCGGACAGAGAAGCCCGCCAAATAAGCCTGCGTATCGGTTCACCAATTGCCGCGCATTAACCACCATCATCAGAATATACATGGGCGTGATGGCAAGGATCACCATCAAGACATCATCACTCACCCATTCTGTTATAAAATACCCAACACCTGTGCCGAGAATACCAAAAATATAAACCATCGCCGCAAAGCCGATGAAATAATACAGCAAGCCTTGTTTGCTATATTGCCCTTCAAATTGCCCAATATGAACCCAACTGGTGATGGCAAGCATTTGCATCAGCAGGACTTTTTTCCAAAACGCCATGGGCGCATCCCTTAGACCCGTCAAATCCATGCCTGAGACCACCATCAATAGCATCCGCATATTGGCCAAAGCGACCGCGGTGAACACCACCAAGGCAGAAGCGCCCGCCATATGCAAAGACGCCATGGCGACTTGACCTGGCATGCCCCATACCAGCGCCGAGGTAACCATTGCTTGGCTGATATCAAATCCAGATTCGCGGGCAATGGCTGAAAACCCTACCATATTGGCAAAAATCGAAAAGATTGGAACGCCAATGGCGTCTAACGCGCCTTTGCGCCGTAACTGGGAGAGGTTTTCAAGGTCAGGATTTAAGGAAGAAGCATCAGCCATGGGAGAAGAGGTCCGTATGGGCGAAGACAGGCCAGTGAAAAACACCCCTAATATTGCGCGGTTTCTTGCTGAGGTAAAGATGATCCTTGCGCCATATGATTAAGCCGTTCTTTTATTGCCGCCAATCCTCGGCTTATGCTATCCATAAAGAATGATCAGAAAAAGCGCGGTGTAAACGCAATGGCAACATCAACCGAAACCATTCATCTCTATCACGACGATCTGCCTCTTGGGCTTGATCTGGGCTCTAGCGTGGCCATTGATACCGAAACAATGGGGCTGAACCCTCATCGGGATCGGCTTTGTTTGGTGCAAATGTCCAATGGGGATGGGCACGCTCATTTGGTAAAAATCAGCCATCCGCAGAAACCCGCGCCGCGCCTCGCCGCTATGCTGGCGGATGAAGGGGTTGAAAAACTATTTCACTTCGCGCGCTTTGATCTGGCGACCTTGATGCATAACATTGGCCCCATCAACGGGGCGATCTATTGCACAAAAATAGCATCAAAACTTTGCCGCACTTACACTGACCGCCATGGCTTGAGCGAATTGGTGCGCGAAATTTTGTCAAAAGATATGTCCAAGCAACAACAATCTTCCGATTGGGGGGCGGCAGAACTGTCGCCGGATCAATTGAAATACGCGGCGTCCGATGTGCTTTACCTGCATCAATTGCAAGCCACCCTCAATGAACGGCTTGAACGCGAAGGCCGAACCGAAACAGCAAAAGCATGTTTTGCGTTTCTGAAGACTCGCGCGGAGATGGATTTAATCGGGTTTGATGAGGTCGATATTTTCTCGCATTAACCCATTCATGGCTTTTTGCCATCCTAAGGATCAAGAATGACCACAGCCCCAGATTCCGACCATCCGGCTCCAAAAGAAAACAAAAAAGCGTTTTCCTTTGCGCCAAGGTCACAATCGCTATCTGAACCTGCGCGCGAAATGCTGAAAGCCGATCGCCAACGAAAACTTCAACGCTATCTGATCTTAATGGCGGCAATGGTGATGGTCGGGCTAGGCCTATCCTTCATCAGCCTGACCCAAGAAGAAGACATCAAAATCCAAGTTGATGCTCAAATCACCCCCCAAGATAAGGGCGAATTGATTCTCGAAGGCGTCACCTATAAAGGCATCACCCAAGAAGGCAATGATTTCGTGGTCTTGGCCAAGAGCGCGGCAGAAATTCCCGACAAGCCTGATCAAATCAAATTAACGTCACCGCGTGCGCGAATGGACACCAATGCCGGCAATCCCATGACCGCGCGGTCTAATTATGGTTTGTTTTTCCGCACCGATGATCGGGTGAATCTCGATGGCCGGGTGGTGATCGTGCGGCCTGATCTGGGCTATACTTTATTGACCGAATCCGCCGTGGCGTATCTCGACACTGGCATGATGACAAGTGATGTTTTGGTGCGAGGCTATGCCCCTCAAGGTGAAGTCAAAGCTGATGGCATGGTCATCAAAGATCACGGGTTGGATGTTTTATTCACCGGAAAATCAGTGTTAACGCTGAATCAAGACACGACACAATAATTGAAGACCAAGTGAGTTTATTTATGGGGGTTGGGATTATGCGGAATGTTTATCGGGGATTAGCCCTAGGAATCGCGGCGGTGGTGATGGCGATCATCTCTCCCGTTCCCCATCACGCGCTGGCTCAAGAGGCTGAAAAATTAATCGTCGAAGCGGATACCAGCCTGCAATGGAAGCGAGCCGATAAACAATATGTCGCCACCGGCAATGCCAGCGCAACCCGCGGCGATACACGCCTCACCGCCGATGTGATCATCGCCGATTATGTCGATGCCGTGGGCAAAGATAGTCAGAATAAAGAGGTGACCAACACCACCATCACCCATATTCTGGGGCAGAATAACGCGAAATTCACCCGTGGATCGTTTGTCGCCACGGGCGAGACCATCACTTACGATATGACCAATCAAAATGCGGTCATGACAGGCAAAAACGCACGGATCGTGAATGGTGATGAAACCCTCACAGCGACCGATTCCATCCAATATGATCGCGCCGCCAAATTGATCACCGCAACCGGCAATGCTCATGTGGTGCTGAGCAATGGCCAAGAATTGAAGGGCAACATCATCAAAGCCACATTAAATGCTGAAGAAAATGATATTATTCACGTTTTCGCGGCTGAAAACGCAGAAGTCTATGCCCCTGGCAAAAACGGCCTGCAAGAAGCTTTCGCCGGCGAAATGACCTATACCAAGGACACCGGCATTGCCATCTTGACGGAAAACGTCACCATCAAAGACGGCGGCAATATCATGAACGGCGATAAGGCGATTATTGACACCATTAAAGGCACCAGCACCATGTCTTCGACAAAATCAGGTCAGCGGGTGGGCGGCGTCTTTTTGCCAACCCAACAGTGAACATCATAACGCAAGAGCATCAGCGCGAGAGAATCGCCGAATACCCTGTTGTTTTTGCGCCACAAAATTGATATAAATATAAATTCGTTCTGCTGTAACGCTTGCCAACCTTTTTTCAGTGGCGAATCGCCACCGCATAAGAGACCGGTTGAGCAAATGGCAGTCAATAAAACCGAAACTGGCCTTAGCGTTAATTGATCGTATTCTGCGGTTTGGCTGACCAGATAGATGAGCGTTGCGGATGAGCCATTTTGATCAACCGACACCGATGATGGGTTCAAATGCCGAGAACACAGGGCCTCGCCTTGTTCAGCGCGACAACACCATGTCTGGTCTCGTGGCAGAGCAGATCGGAAAATCCTTTAAGAAAAAAAGAGTGGTGCGCAACGTTTCGATTAACGTTCGGCGCGGTGAAGCCGTGGGTCTTCTTGGGCCTAATGGCGCTGGTAAAACCACTTGTTTTTATATGATTTCTGGCCTCATCAAAAACGATGAAGGCCGCATCTTGCTTGATCAAACCGATATTTCCGACACGCCTGTATATCGGCGGGCGCAGTTGGGCATCGGTTATTTGCCCCAAGAATCCAGTATTTTCCGTGGCATGACGGTCGAACAGAATATCCGTGCCATTCTCGAAACCGTGGAAAAAGACCCGGACACGCGCAGCATTATGCTTGAAGAATTGCTCACCGAATTTGACATTGCTCATCTTCGCGCCGCTAGCGCCCTCACCCTTTCAGGCGGTGAAAGACGGCGGGTGGAAATTGCCCGCGCCCTCGCCGCACGGCCAACCTTCTTATTGCTTGATGAACCGCTTGCGGGGATTGACCCCATCGCCATTGCTGAAATCCGTGATTTGATTGGTCAACTCAAGAATCATGGCCTCGGCGTCTTGATCACTGATCACAATGTTCGCGACACCCTCAATATCGTAGACCGCGCTTATATTATGCACGATGGCCGTGTGCTGATGTCCGGCACGCCTGATGAAGTGGTCAGCGATCAGAACGTTCAAGACGTTTATCTCGGCAATCAATTCAGCCGCTAAAAAAGCCGCAGATTAACCCTTTTTCGGCTTACCTTGACAAACCAGCACTAAAGTATTATCACCCCATCTACACGCGTTCAGAGAGCGCGTCTTTTTTATATCAAGGTGTCTAAGACAGGCTTCTTTATCCATGAAAATGAATTCGATTTTATCAGCCGATGACATCATCGTCGGGTTGAAAGCCAACAGCAAAAAACAAGTTCTTCAGGAAATGACCAATCGGCTGACGGCGTCTATTGATGGCCTGAATGCCCGTCATGTGATGGATCAACTGATGGAACGCGAACGTCTTGGATGCACAAGCATTGGTGGTGGCATCGCCATCCCGCACACCCGCTGCCATTTCCCTGACACCATTGGCAGCAAACCCTTGACGCAATTGGCCATCCTCAGGGAAGCCATTGACTTTCAATCCAATGATGACCAGCCGGTTGACATCGTTTTCATGCTGATTGCGCCTGATCACATTGGCGGCGAACATTTGACCGCTCTGGCGCTCGCCTCTCGTCTTCTTCGTGATGAAACCCGCTCGGACTTACTGCGCGGATGCGACACCGCCGAAGCCGTATGGTCGATCCTCAATAGTGCAGAAATCTCGAACGCCGCCTAAAGATTAGGCTGACAAGCCCAGACTTCCTGTCTACATTATGAGACAGGAGTTTTCATGCCCAAGCCACAACCTGCTCTTCTTTCCGGCAATATTCTTGGCATCGTGTTTATGCTCATGGCGGTGAGCGCAGGCGTGATTACTTCGGTGATCATTAAGAGCCTATCGCCCATCGCCACTCTGCTGGTGCTATTGTCTTTGCGCTTTTTATTCAGCATCCCATTCCTGACCGCCAGTGCCTATATTAAGCGCGGCGCTCAATTCCTCCAAGTGACAAGGTGGGATCGCCTATTGATGCGGATTCTTGCCGGGCATATTGGCATTATTTTCTGGTTTTTAGCGGTGTCGCACGCCACCCTTGGTCAAGCCACCGCCTTGTTCCAATCCTCGGCGATTTTCGTTACGATTTTATCCCCATTGATCCTTAGGGAAAAAGTCGGCATCTATCGCGGCAGTGCGGTCTTCTTGGGATTGCTCGGCATCATTATGATCACCAACCCATTTCAAGGTGACTTTAATATTGGCACAATCTATGGCCTGATTTCCGCGATGGCCGGTGCTATTTTGGTGGTGCTATTGCGGCTGTTGGGACGAACCGAAGAGCCGGTGACGGTTGCCCTTTGGCATAACCTTGTGGGAGCAGTTTGCTACCCCATCCTAATGATCAACCTCGGGGAAACACCTATTTTCAATGATATTATCAGCACGTCGTTGATGATGATGATCGTCTTCGGAATCGCCGCAAGTTTTGTGCAAATTGGCTTTACCTCGGCTTACCGCCATGGTGAAGCGGCGGTATTAGCCCCAATCCGTTATTTATCGGTTCCCGCCGCCGCGCTTCTTGGATTTTTGATTTGGGGCGAAAACCTCGCGCTCTTAGAAATTCTAGGGATGATGCTTGTTGTCTCAGCCTGTGTCTTCATTTCTTGGCGAGAATATCAGCTCAGCCGCCATTCTAGGCCAGTACATCCAACGCCACAGGCAGGATAGACACCACCAGCAATAAAGCCATGGCAATGTTAAAAACCCGCTTGCGTTTTGGGGTGTTCAAAAAGCGGCTGATCACAATGCCAAAGCCAGCCCATACCATCACCGATAGTGCGGTAATCACCAAAAAACTGACCACAAGCGTGATGTATTGCGGCATGAAGGCAAAGTCAGGCGTGATGAAAGTCGACATCACCGTGATGGCCATGATCACGCCTTTTGGATTGATCAGTTGAAAACTGGTGGCTTCCAAAAAATATTGCGGGCGGCCTTTGGTGGTGGCGGTATCGTTTCCTTGGCTATGGGCAATCCCCCAAGCCAGATAGGCAATGAAGCAAAGCGCCGCGATCCGAAAGCCTTGTTGCACCAATGGCAAGCGCTGAAACAATTGATCCAACCCCATCCCAAGAAGCAAAAGCAACACCCCAAAGCCAACCGTGACGCCCATCATATGAGGGATGGTTCGGCGAAATCCAAAATTAGCACCGGAAGCGGCCAGCATAATGTTATTCGGACCCGGCGTAAAAGCCGCGATGGCCATAAACGTGATCATGGGAATAAAGAGTGGGATAAATATCATTATGCCTTCTTTCATCAGCCAAATCTGCCGCAAGATACGATCAAAAGATTAAATCCTATCCTTGGCGACTATTGCCCTTCTGTTGAGCCATACTATGTTTAGATTAAACTGAAATGACAAGAGAATAACCATGCTCAAACCTTTCCTCCTGACCACCATCTTGCTCACCATTGCCAGCGTGGCTTCTGCTGATGTCATTGCCGAACGCCAAGCAGGTTTCAAAGGCAATGCTAAAGCCTTAAAGGCCATCAATGCCGCTTTAAGCGCCGGCGATCTTACGCCCGTGGCAGGCGCTGCCGAAACTGTTGCCGACTGGTCATCCCGCATGTTGGAATACTTCCCTGAAGGATCAGACGAAGGGGAAACCAAGGCGCGCGCGGAAATCTGGTTTGATTTTGATGATTTCACCGCCAAGGCCAAAAACGCGGAAACCGCGGCGCTATCTTTGGCGAATTTGGCTAAATCAGGCGATGTAAACGCCACCGCAGAAGGCTTCAAAGCGCTTGCCGCCACCTGCAAGGCTTGTCATTCAGCCTATAAAGATTAAAGGCAAATTAAAAAAACCGGTCACCCAAAAGGCTGATCGCTTGGCTAGCCGCAATCAAAAGGATGAGCAATACCAATCCAAAAATTTGCCGATTTCTACTGATCGCAACAATGGATTGGTCTTCCCCGCCATGGATCATCGCCGGGATCAGTCGCACCTGAAAACGATACCGGTAAACAGCAATCGCCAGCAGGTGCAAAGCGATCAACAGAAAAACAGCCTTTTCCAAATTATGATGCCAAAACCGCGCGGTATCGCTAAACGATCCCACATAAGCGGCAAGCGGCCCTTCATAGAGCACATCATCATTGGCCATTAGGCCAAAACCTACCATCATCAACAGAACACCAAGAATGGTAAGCGTGGCATAAGCCCCTGTGGGCGCATGACCAGGGCGATGCGGGTGGCCGCTGTTTTCTTGCAACCGCGAGCGCAAATATTGGACGGCATGTTTGGGTGACGTCATAAAATGCTGAAACCGCGCGTGATGGCCGCCAATGACGCCCCAAATCAGGCGAAAGATCAGCAACCCAAAGATCGTCAATCCAGCCTTTTCATGCCAATACATGGCTCCGTTTTTGGCGGTGGCAATCGCGGCGATCACGCTTAAAACCAGCGACCAATGAAAAACCCGCAACGGCAAATCCCAGATCACAGGTGGTTTTGGCGATCGTGAGGGTGTTTTGGTCATGGTTCGCCCATAATTGATGATGACTGGATTACCTTAAAGATTATGGTTAAGATTGAAAAATCAATAGATTGGCAGAAGAAAATGGCAAATTCAATGCACCATGCCTTGACCCATCGTGATGGGGCATTGGCTAAATTAGCCGGGCTAGATGACGACATCCGGTCAGCGTTGGATGCGTTTGGCCCTCCACGCGATCGCAGTGAAGCCCCGGGCTTCGCCACCTTGGCGCGGGTGATCATCGGCCAGCAAATATCAACCAAAGCCGCCGCTTCGGTCTGGGCTAAAATGAAATCCTATCGCTTCGACAACAGCGCGATTGCCGCCGCCGCTTCTTGGGATGATTTGCGTGCCGCCGGCCTGTCTCAACGCAAAGCGGAATATGTCCAAGGCCTTGCAGAAAGCATTGAGACCGGCGCCCTAGATTTAGACGCCCTCCCCCATCTTGAAGGCGGTGATGTCTCGCGCCAACTCACCGCCATCCGTGGCATTGGCGAATGGACAGCCGATAATTACCGGCTTTTTGTTTTGGCCGATATGGACGCTTGGCCGTTCAATGATCTGGCTTTGCAAGAAGGCATGAAGATTTTGAAATCGCTGAACACCCGCCCCGATGGCATGACCATGAAAACCATGGGCGACGCGTGGCGGCCTTATCGCGGCGCGGGGGCATTGATGTTATGGCATGTTTACGCACAGCATCGCCACGCCGCCACCATCGCGGATATCAAGTAAACCTTAAAACAGCGACATTTGCGGCTCAGGTTTTTGGCCATGGGTATCGTCACGGTCGATCAACCCTTCATGATCCACCCGGGTTGAGCCTACTTCGGATGAAACCGGATGCCATTGAAACTGTGCCGCCGGGCAAGGTTTTAACAGCGCCGTCACCTGATCAGAAATAGCAGCATCGGGCATCAACCACTGATCAAAATGAGGCGGTTCAATCACCAGCGGCGCACGATGATGGATGCTCGCCAATTCACCGTCAG
>CAYNQW010000029.1:0-2414 GCA_964399415.1 uncultured Hyphomicrobiales bacterium | reverse complement strand
GTGGCAATCCCCCAAGTCATCGGCGTCACCATCCTTCGTTGATCATGGCCCGTGACGGTATCAATGGTCATGGAAGGGGCAATATTCCATTGCGGGCGATTGTTGTGACCACGCGGCGATTGCCGGTGCGAAGACGTTGGAAAACTCAACTTGAACACCGCTTTGACGTCATCCGATGAAGTGCTGTTGCTAAAACGGCCGCACATCTTATCCCTCTCATGCAACTCTTGATGATTATCTTGGTGAAAGGCTTGTCCCTTTCCAAATCAAATTATTCCAAATCAGCGGATTCTATGCAAGATTAGCAAAAAAGGAATTGGGCATGACCATCAATATTGATTTGCTGAAATTAGAAGACATTGCCATCACCGCAGGAAACGCGATTATGCAATTTCGAAGCGATGGATTTAACAAAGAACAAAAAAATGACGGCAGCCCCGTAACAGAAGCGGATTTAGCGGCGGATCAAATCATCAATGACGGCCTCGCCGCTTTAGCGCCTTCAATCCCCGCCATCACCGAAGAAACCTTTTCGCTCCAAAACGATCAATACCCGGAACAATACTGGTGTGTTGATCCCTTGGATGGCACCAAAGGGTTTATCAATGGCGGTAAAGATTTTACGGTTAACATTGCGTTGATAGATCAGCGTTATCCAGTGTTAGGCGTCATTTATGCCCCGGCGATGGGCGTGCTTTGGGGCGGGGCTGATGGACGCGCTTGGAAACGCTCAGCCCCCCCATCACCCACCATGACCCTTCAACAAATGGGGGAAGCGAAACCCATCACCGTGCGCGATGCCCAATTGGTGAAACCTGATGTGGTGGCGACAAAAGCGCATCGAAGCCCTCAATTGGAAAGATGGATACAAACCATTGATGCAGGTGATGCCATCGCCGTGGGATCATCTTTGAAATTCTGCACCATCGCCGAAGGCGACGCTGATCTTTACCCTCGGATGGGCCCGACAATGGAATGGGATACTGCCGCAGGACAAGCCATCCTCGAAGCCGCCGGTGGGCAAATGGTTAATCCTGAAGGCAATCGTTTTTGCTATGGTAAGCCGGGTCGCCTCAATGGGTATTTCACCGCCACGGCGCGCCTTCAAGACACAATCCCTTCTCATTGGTTGCCCCCACAAGACTAATCAAACAAGGTTTGCCTCCATGGCTAAAATCACCCCTGCCCATCATGACAGCCTTACCGAAGCCGGCGGTGCTATCGCCAAGGGGCAATTGGTGGCTTTTGGAACAGAGACGGTCTATGGGCTAGGCGGAGACGCAACCAATCCGATTGCGGTGGCGAAAATCTATGCGGCAAAAGGGCGGCCTGCTTTTAATCCGTTGATCAGTCATATCGACAGCACCAGCCACGCCTTTGATCTAGGTGAGCCAACTTTGATGGCACAGCAATTGGCGGATGATTATTGGCCAGGCCCCATGACGCTCATCTTGAACAAAACCCCAAAATGCCCTGTCCATGATCTTGCCACGGCAGGTCTTGACAGCATCGCGCTTCGTGTTCCTAGCAAAAAAGAAGCACGGTTATTCTTGCAAGCCGCGGGTTGCCCTGTCGCCGCTCCTTCAGCCAATCGGTCCGGAAGGATCAGCCCTACCCGCGCTCAACATGTCTTAGAAGAACTTGGCGATTGTGATGACCTTGCCATGATCTTGGATATGGGGGCGGCTGAAGAAGGCCTTGAATCCACCGTTATTGACGCAAGAGGCGATGCGCCAGTAATCCTTCGCCCGGGATCAATCACCACAACGATGATCGCTTGTTCAACAGGTGTGATGCCAACCACTCCGGGCAAAGATATTATCAGCCCCGGCCAATTGGCCAGCCATTATGCGCCATCAAAACCTGTGGTGCTTGACGCCTTAGCCGCTCAAGATGGGGATATCATGATTGGGTTTGGCACGCATGGTCGGGAAGCGGTGTTGAACCTCAGCACAACCGGTGATCTGACAGAAGCCGCCGCCAATCTTTATGATATGTTGCGCTCAGCCGATGCTCAAGCGGGGAAACGCATTGCCATTGCCCCTATCCCTGAAGAAGGCTTAGGCATTGCCATTTTGGATCGCTTGCGCCGTGCCGCCGCCGATCGACCCTAACGGCGGCTGAATTGATGGTTTCAACCGCTCACCTTGTTGTTTTAGGATAATACCATGACCGATGAAGATTTGATTGCTCAATTAACCGCGATATGCGGCGCAAAATATGTCTTGAAAAACGCGAGCGATATGGCACCGCATTTGACCGATTGGCGTGGCCATTATACTGGTCAGGCGATTGCCGTGGTAAAACCTGCTTCAACCGCGGAAGTGGCGGCGATTGTCAAATTGGCCAATCAAGAACTCATCGCTATTGTCCCGCAAGGCGGCAACACTTCACTCTGTGGCGGGGCAACCCCC
>CAYNQW010000028.1:0-16356 GCA_964399415.1 uncultured Hyphomicrobiales bacterium | reverse complement strand
GCAGCCGGGGATGGATCATGCTGGCATTGCCACGCAAATGGTGGTGGAACGGATGCTTGGTGCTGAAGGTGTTGATCGACGCGATCTTGGCCGCGATGGGTTTATTGAAAAAGTCTGGGAATGGAAAGACGAGTCCGGCGGGACGATCAGCCGTCAATTGCAATCCTTGGGGGCTTCTCCCGATTGGCCGCGTGAACGCTTCACCATGGATGACGGGCTTTCCGCCGCCGTCCGCAAAGTTTTTGTTGATATGCATCGCGATGGTTTGATTTATCGCGATAAACGCTTGGTCAATTGGGATCCGAAACTCTTGACCGCGATTTCAGACCTTGAGGTCGAACAAAAAGAAGTTAATGGCCATTATTGGCACTTGAAATATCCCATTGATGGCATGGCTGACACGTTCATCACCGTGGCCACCACGCGTCCAGAAACCATGTTGGGGGACACTGCCGTGGCGGTTCATCCCGATGATGAACGTTACGCTCATCTGGTGGGTAAAATGGTTCGTCTTCCGATAGTTGACCGCCTCATCCCTATTATTGCAGATGACTATTCCGATATGGAAAAGGGCACGGGCGCGGTTAAAATCACTCCAGCGCATGACTTCAATGACTTTGAAGTGGGCAAGCGTAACGATTTGGCAATGATCAATATTTTTGATGCCGAGGCCAAACTTAACGAAAACACCCCACAAGATTGGCAGGGGATGGATCGTTTTGAAGCTCGCAAGAAAATTATCGAAGTTTTTGAATCGCTTGATTTATTAGCAGAAATCACAAAAACCAGCCATACGGTACCCCATGGGGATCGGTCTGGCGTGCCGGTTGAACCTTGGTTGATGGATCAATGGTATGTGGATGCCCACCGCCTGGCGCAACCTGCTATTAAAGCGGTGGAAGAAGGGCGCACCCGATTTGTTCCGCAACGCTGGGAAAAAACTTATTTTGAATGGATGCGCAATATCCAGCCATGGTGCGTGTCTCGCCAATTGTGGTGGGGGCATCGTATTCCCGCTTGGTATGGCCCTGATGGCACACCGTTTGTGGCGATGGATGAGGGTGAAGCGCAACAACAGGCCGATGCTCATTATGGCAAGCCGGTTGAATTGGTGCAGGATGATGATGTGCTGGATACTTGGTTTTCATCAGGACTTTGGCCGTTTTCAACCTTAGGTTGGCCTGAAGAAACCGCGGAATTAAAGCGCTATTACCCGGGTGATGTTTTGGTGACGGGTTTTGATATTATCTTTTTCTGGGTCGCCCGAATGATGATGATGTCGATGCATTTCATGGATGGTGAAGTGCCCTTTAAGGATGTTTATATCCATGCGCTGGTGCGCGATGAAAAAGGGCAGAAAATGTCCAAATCTAAGGGCAATGTTATGGATCCGCTCTTGTTGTCTGATCAATATGGCGCGGATGCGTTGCGCTTTACCTTGGCGGCGATGGCGGCTCAAGGGCGTGACATTAAACTGGCGGAAAGCCGGATCGAAGGGTATCGAAACTTCGCCACGAAAATTTGGAACGCTTGCCGTTTCTTGGAAATGAACGGATGTAAACCAGCCCATGATTTTGATTGGGCTGACGCCAAAGACCCCACTAATCTCTGGATCATTAGTGAATTGGCGCAAACCGAAGAAAAAACCCGGGTTGCGCTCGAAGAATATCGTTTCAATGAAGCCGCCGATGCGATTTACAAGTTCATTTGGAACAATTACTGCGATTGGTATCTGGAATTGATCAAGCCGGTGCTGTCTGACGATGGTGCAAATCCATTGGCTGATGAAACCCGTCAAGTGGCCAGCCGCGTGATTGCGGAAGCCATCCGTTTGTTGCATCCATTTATGCCCTTTATCTCTGAAGAGTTGTGGGAAAAGGTTTTTGCGGGGCAGGGAATGTTGATCACCTCGTCATGGCCTGAAATCACAGCAACTGGTGGTGAAGATGCTGCCGCCGAAATTGCTTTTGTTGTTGATTTGATCACGCAAATTCGATCCATCCGAAACGAAATGAATGTGCCGGCGGCGGCTAAGCCTGATCTGATTTTGATCAACGCCGATAAAATCAAGGAAGGGCTTGTTGATCGCAACCGTCCTGCGATTGAACGTCTGGCTCGCGTTTCAGCCATTTCATCATCTGAAACCGCGCCCGCGCAATCGGCTCAAGGGGTGGTTGAAGGTTTGGAATTTGCCTTACCATTGACCGGTATTCTTGATTTTGATGCAGAACGGGCGCGTCTCAGCAAAGATATTAAAACCGCTGAAGGCGAAATCAAAAAACTGGAAGGCAAACTTAATAACGCTGGGTTCATGGCCAAAGCACCCGCAGATGTGGTGGAAGAAAATCGCCGCCGCCTTGATGCAGAAATTGAAACTCGTGATCGTTTAACCCTTGCCCTAAAGCGGCTTGGGTAAATATGATAGAAATTCTACTTGGAGGAAGTCATGTCAAATTGGGATAAATCAAAACTGCCAAGCCGTTATGTGTCGGTTGGACCAGAACGCGCCCCCCATCGTTCTTACTATTATGCCATGGGCATGACAGAAGAAGAAATTAATCAGCCTTTGGTTGGTGTTGTTTCCACTTGGAATGAAGCCGCGCCTTGCAACATTACGCTAGATCGTCAGGCAAAAGCCGCGAAGAAGGGGGTTGCTGATCATGCAGGCTCTCCACGGGAATTCACCACCATCACGGTGACGGATGGTATTGCCATGGGCCACCAAGGGATGAAATCATCGTTGGTCAGCCGTGAAGTGATTGCGGATTCCATCGAATTGACGGTGCGCGGCCATTGTTATGATGCTTTGGTTGGTCTGGCGGGTTGCGATAAATCATTGCCCGGCGTGATGATGGCGATGGCTCGGTTGAATATCCCTTCGGTCTTTATGTATGGCGGATCAATCCTGCCCGGTCGTTTTCGGGATCGGGATGTAACTGTTCAGGACGTTTTTGAAGCGGTGGGCGCTCATGCGGCGGGCAATATGTCTGATGAAGATTTGCATGAATTGGAATGCGTGGCTTGCCCAAGCGCAGGATCATGCGGCGGGCAATTCACGGCCAACACCATGGCTTGTGTGTCTGAAGCCATTGGCCTTGCTTTGCCGGGGTCAGCAGGCGCTCCTGCGCCATACGAAACCCGTGATGAATATGCCTATCATTCCGGGCGTGTGGTGATGGATTTGGTGAAATCCAATCTCCGCCCGCGCGATATTCTGACACGGAAGGCTTTTGAAAATGCCGCCACGGTGGTCGCGGCTTCTGGCGGCTCCACCAATGCCGGATTGCATTTGCCTGCGCTGGCAGCAGAATGTGGGATCGAATTTGATCTGCATGATGTTGCTGAAATCTTCAAAAAGACACCTTACATTGCCGATCTAAAACCCGGCGGTAAATATGTTGCCAAAGATATGTTTGATATTGGCGGTGTGCCGGTGCTGCTAAAGGCGCTTTTGGATGGCGGGTTTATTCATGGTGATTGCATGACCGTCACCGGTAAGACCATGGCGGAAAACCTCGCTGATGTGGTGATACCGTCGGATCAGGATGTGATTTATTCCACCGATAATCCGCTTTCACCCACTGGCGGTGTGGTTGGCTTGAAAGGTAATCTCGCCCCTGAAGGCGCGTTGGTTAAGGTTGCTGGCATGAAAAATCTGGTGTTCACCGGTATTGCTCGTTGCTTTGACAGCGAAGAAGATGCTTTTGATGCTGTTGAAAAACGCAACTACCAAGAAGGGGACGTCATTGTCATCCGTTATGAAGGGCCGAAAGGTGGTCCGGGGATGCGTGAAATGCTAGCCACGACAGCCGCTATTTATGGTCAAGGCATGGGCGATAAAGTCGCGCTCATTACCGATGGTCGTTTTTCCGGTGCAACCCGTGGTTTCTGCATCGGCCATGTTGGTCCTGAAGCCGCGGTTGGTGGCCCAATTGGTCTTTTGCAAGATGGGGATAAAATCACCATTGATGCGGTCAATAACACGATTGATGTGGATCTTAGCGATGAGGAATTGGAAGCACGGCGCAAAGCATGGAAGCCGCGCGAAACCGATTATCAATCGGGCACGCTTTGGAAATATGCTCAAACGGTGGGTTCTGCCGAAAAGGGTGCTCTTACCCATCCCGGGGCTAAAGCCGAAAAACACACCTATGCTGATATTTAATCAGCAAGTTTAAGAAAAAACTTATATAAAAAGGGGCTTTACGCCCCTTTTTTCATGCAGAGATTAAAGCGATAATTGCGCCCAAACCGGGGTGTGATCGCTGGCGCGATCATTGCCGCGAGGCTGTTTGTCGATGCCAACCGCCACCAGACGATCGCTGGCTTCGGCATTGGTGAGCACATGATCAATGCGAATGCCATGATCTTTTTGCCATGCGCCGCCTTGATAATCCCAGAACGAATAAGCGATGGCGTTAGGGTGAAATGCTCGCCAAGCGTCGGTATAGCCCAACCAATTGAGGCGGCGCCACGCATCAAGGGTGGCGGGATGGTGCAAGGCGTCACCACGCCAAACGTCAATATCCCAACAATCATTTTCGGCGGGAATGATATTAAAATCTCCGGTAAAGAGAATAGGGCGACCCGATTGATTCAATTCATCGGCGCGGGCAATCAGACGCCTGAACCAATCCAATTTATAGACTAATTTGGGGTGCATCTCACCGTCATCACCCGTGACCGGATTGCCATTAGGCAAATAAAGCCCTGCCATGGTGAAATGACCAATATCAACCTCGATATAGCGGGCTTGTTCATCTTCCATGCTGTCCGGCAATAAAGGGAGGCCGCGCCGAATATCGTCAAAAGCAATCCGGCTGGCCACCGCTACGCCATTATATGTTTTCTGGCCATGGGTGTGAATGTCATACCCCGCTTCCGTGAAGAGATCGCGGGGGAAATTTTCGTCCATGGATTTGATTTCCTGCATGAACAGGATATCGGTGTCGCTCGATTTGAGCCAATCAATGACTTGTTCGCCGCGAACTTTAATGGAATTGACGTTCCAACTGGCTATTTTGATTGGGTTAGATGGCAAAGGACGTCCCGCATCCGCATGAAGCCGTGGCGTTAGGGTTCGATACTTGGAAATAACTGCCAATCAATTCTTGGACAAAATCCAACTGACTGCCCGTCAAAAATTCAAGCGACATGCTGTCAATGGCAATCTGCACATCAGCACCGGTTGATGCTTTTCGATTCAACACCAGATCATCGTCGTTTGTGGCGTGATCAAAGCGAAACTCATACTGAAACCCAGAACAGCCGCCGCCAAGCACGGACACACGGAAGATTGTGCCATCTTCGCTTTCCATTAATGAAGCGATGCGATCCACCGCCGCTGGCGTTAGATCAAAGTCATTCGCGTTTAAGGATTGAATGTCGTTCATGTGAAATCTCTTTATCAACTTCTATCAATATAGACACCACCCGTTCATGTTGCAAGAAGCCCAGGTTGTTTGCCAAGAAAAGATGAAAGCAATTGATACAAAAATAAGGATATCGTAGTCTGTGGGAAGTTTAAGAAAGCCCCATGCCTATGCCCGTTATTGAACTTGCCCCCTATGCCACTCAAGTAGATGATAGCCGTGGTCGGCTTCTTAATATTCCTTCAGCTCCCGTTGATATTGGCGGTTACGATCCGCGAAGTCCCTATCAACGTGACCGTGACCGCATCATTCATTGTTCGGCGTTTCGGCGGCTTAAGCATAAAACCCAAGTGTTTATCTATCACGAAGGTGATTATTTCCGAACTCGCCTCACGCATTCGTTAGAAGTGGCGCAGATCACGCGCGCGATCTGCCGTCAATTGCGGCTCGATGATGATTTGGCTGAAGCCATTGCACTTGCTCACGATCTTGGCCATACGCCATTTGGCCATGCTGGCGAGACTGAACTAGATGACGCGATGCAGGATGTTGGCGGGTTTGATCACAATGAACAAACCATCCGCATTTTAACCAAATTAGAGCATTGTTATGCTGATTTTGATGGATTGAACCTCACATGGGAATCATTGGAAGGGATTGTTAAACATAACGGTCCAGTTTCCAATCCGCGCCCAACGGTCACCGCGCTTGATGAGGCTATTGCCCTTGATTTAACCAGTTATGCCAGTTTGGAAGCGCAAGTCGCGGCTTTATCCGATGATATCGCTTATATATCCCATGACTGCGATGATGGCATTCGCGCCGGGTTGTTGAATCCAGAGACGATGATGGATTTGCCTTTGGCCGGTCCTATTTTATCGGATTTGAAATCACGCTACGGCACTCTGGAAACGTCACGATTGGTGCATGAATTAACCCGGCGATTGATCAGTCTTGCCGTGTCCGATTTAGTCGAAGAATCATCGCGGCGGATCAAGGAAACGTCACCAAAATCAGCCGATGACGCGCGGAATGCTGGGCGTCCCCTGATAGGCTTTTCGGATCAGATGACCAAAGACCTTGACGATATGCGCGGGTTTTTATTCACTGCTGTTTGGCGTCATTACAAGGTCAATCGCATGACCAGCAAGGCAAAACGCGTGATGCGGCAACTCTATGATTTGTTCATGGATCAGACCAATACCCTGCCTCAAGATTGGCAAATGGTTGACGGCATACCCATCCTTGATTTAAGTCATGCTGACCGTGCCCGCCATGTCGCTGACTATCTAGCCAGCATGACCGATCGTTATGCCATGATGGAATACGAACGCTTATTTGATCTTGGTCCTATCTTGAGATAACCGATGAATATTTACGCCCATTTTGAAACTGAAATACGCGCTATTATTAACACGCTGGTTGATGGTCAAGTGTTGCCAAGCGGATTAAATGTTGATCGCATCACTTGTGAAGCGCCGCGTGACCCGTCCCATGGTGATTTGGCGACCAACGCGGCGATGGTCTTGGCCAAAATCGCTGGCGTTAAACCTCGTGATCTGGCAGAGCGCATTGCTGAGCATCTCGAAAAAGTCGATGGTGTTGAAGGCGTTGAAATCGCAGGGCCTGGATTCATCAATATGCGCCTTGATCCGTCCTGCTGGCGTGATCGCATCCAAGATATTCTTGCTGCTGGCATGGATTGGGGAAAAAGCCACAAAGGCGATGGTCAAACCGTTAATGTTGAATATGTATCCGCCAATCCAACAGGACCACTTCACGCCGCCCATGCGCGCGGGGCAATCATTGGCGATGCTATGGCCTCGCTCCTTGAAACAGCAGGATATACGGTCACGCGAGAATATTATATCAATGATGCGGGCAGCCAAGTCGATACCCTAGCCCGATCCGCTTATTTGCGTTACCGCGAAGCCATGGGGGAATCTATTGGTGATATCCCTAAAGGGTTTTACCCCGGCGATTATTTGAAAGAGACCGGCCAAAAACTAGCCGATCATTTTGGTGATCAATTCATGAATGCCGGTGAAAGCGAATGGCTTGATCCGATCCGGTCTTTCGCCATTGATGACATGATGGCTGGGATAAAGCATGATTTGACTCGCCTTGGCATTACCATGGATGTGTTTTCTTCGGAACGTGCGCTAGTGACCAATGGTGTGGTTGATAAAACCATGGCCAGCCTCGCCGCGAAAGGGTTGATTTACGAAGGCGTGCTTGAACCGCCGAAAGGCAAAACGCCAGACGATTGGGAGCCTCGTGAGCAAACGCTCTTCAAAGCCACTGATTTTGGTGATGATACAGACCGCCCGATCAAAAAATCCGACGGCACCTGGACGTATTTTGCTTCGGATGTGGCCTATCATCTGGATAAGTTATCGCGCGGCAGTAAGCGACTGATCAATATTTGGGGCGCGGATCATGGCGGTTATGTCAAGCGCATGCAAGCGGCGGTGGCGGCTTTGAGCGGTGAGAAAGACGCCCTTGATGTTCGGCTTTGCCAATTGGTCAATTTGATGGATCAGGGCAAGCCCGTGAAAATGTCAAAACGGGCAGGGACGTTTGTGACCTTATCCGATGTGCTGGATAGTGTCGGCAAAGACATCTTGCGGTTTATTATGCTGACCCGCCGCAGCGATCAGTCCATGGATTTTGATTACGCCAAAGTGACAGAGCAATCGCGCGAAAACCCTGTTTTTTATGTGCAATATGCCCATGCAAGGGCAAAGTCTGTATTGCGGCAAGCGCCAAAAATTAACGACGACAACCTTGATCTTTCCTTGTTGAAGGATGACGCCGAATTATTGTTGATCAAATTAATGGCGTCTTATCCTCGGATGGTTGAAGCCGCCGCCGATGCCCATGAACCTCACCGCATCGCGTTTTATCTCAATGATCTTGCCGCGGCTTTTCATTCCCTGTGGAATAAAGGCCGTGATTTTCCGGAATTAAAATTCATCATTGACGGTGATGAAGCGGTTACCTTAGCGCGGCTCAAGATGGTGGAAGCAACAGCATTGGTCATTTGCTCAGGTCTTGCTATGCTTGGCGTCTCTGCGGCTGAAGATATGTAATAAGGACAAAACATGGCGCCAACTGATGACATGAAGAAAAAAACTTCGCTGCTGTATCTTGGCGGTGCTGGGGTTTTGGCTTGTGTCGTTCTTGCAAGCGCTTTTTTGATATTCACTTTTGAGGAAGCGGATCAATTGGTGTTGATTAAAGCGCCTTTAACGCCTGTTCGGGTTGCCCCCGATGACCCTGGCGGGTTGAAGATCAATTCCATCGACAGCCCTGTTATGTCGTTGCTGGATGAAGCGAATACAGGAAACAGCGTTAATCAAGAAGGAACGGAAGTGCTGGTGCCGCCGGAAAGTGAACCGGAATTGCCGCCGATTAACCTGACCGATAATGAGAATACAGCATCACAGTCTCAATCCGAGCAAGACAATCAAGCGTCTGAAACTGGCGCCGGAACTTCTGCTGTAGACAGTGAACCTGTTATGGCTGACGACGGGTCAAAGGTTCAACCTGCAACCGTAGAAATCGTAACCACGGAAGCAGGGGAAAATTCAGCGTCAGAAACCACAGAGACAAAACAAGACGTTAAATCGACGCCATCTCAAGACGACCAAACCGCTTCTGTAGAATCCGAGGCAAAAACAGAAACAAAATCGGCCACACCAGTTGTGGCTGAATCAGAGACCAACCAATCCACAAATCAAACCGCTGAAGCCGTTGCCCCTGAAAATGAAATTACAGCGGCGATTAATAACTTGCCTGGGGTTCAGCCAACCGAACGTCCAAAAACCCCTAAAATTATTGCCCCTGCTGATTCCGACACGCCGACCTTTGTGGTTCAATTTGCAGCTTTTAAGAGCGAAGGACGCGCGAAAAACACAGCCGCTGTTCTTAGCGCTAAACATGCCGAACGCTTGGGTGATTTGACCATAGGCTATATGAAACGTGATGATTTCTGGCGGGTTGTGTCTGAGCCGCTCCCTCGTCCAGATGCCATTGCTCTATGCCGTAATTTTCGTTCGGTTGGTCAAGATTGCATCACGAAATTAATCGACAAACAACCATGACGTCACCATCCGATACCGACATCGACATCGACAAAGATTTTGCCGCCCCCATTGATCAACATGGGCAAATGTCGTTGTTTGTTATTTTGGATGGTTTTGAAGGTCCAATCGACTTATTGCTCACCCTTGCGCGCGAACAAAAAGTTGATATCAGCAAAATTGCAATTCTGCCTTTGGCGGAACAATATTTGGCGTTTATTCAGAACGCCCGCGATCTCGACATTGATGTGGCGGCAGATTACCTCGTGATGGCAGCTTGGCTTGCTTATCTGAAATCGCGTTTGCTGTTGCCAGACCCTGAGCCGGAAGAGCAAGACGAAGTCGAAAACATGGCGGATGCGTTGAAATTCCAATTGCTTAAATTGGAAGCGATGCAAAAGGCAGGGCGTCAATTGATGGCTTTGCCGCGTCTTGGTCAGGAACGTTTTGCCAATGGTCAGCCTGAAAAATTTACAGTCACTGAAAACATTGCTTTCACCGCAACGCTTTTTGATTTGCTGAAAACCTACGGCTATATGGCATCCCAGCAAGAGGCATCAACATTAACCATATCAGCCACAAAACTTTATTCCGTTGAAGAAGCGGTAAAGCGTTTGGATCAATTGATCAAACGCTCGCCGGGATGGGCGACTTTGCAATCGTTTTTACCGCCGGGATTATCGACGCCAATGGATCGTCGGTCGGCGATGGCGGCTCATTTCACCGCATCATTAGAATTGGTTCGCGATGGCGCGTTAAAATTACGGCAAGAATCAGCCTTTGGTCCGATCTGGTTGTCCAATACTGAAAAGAATATCTCTTAGAGCATTGAGTGAAGTGAACATGGTTGATGATTTAGACTTAAAACGCCCCGCCCAAGTGATCGAAGCGCTGATTTTCGCGTCATCAGAGCCTGTTTTGGCGCGGATGTTAGAAAAGCATCTTCCGGATGGGGTTAGCCTTGAGATGGTGCTGGAAATCATCGACAATCGTTACGGTGAAGAAAGCGGCATTGCCCTGACAAGAGTAGGGGATGGCTGGGCGTTCCGCACGAAATCTGACATTGCTGCTCTGCTGAATGTTGAAAAAGACGCTGAACGTCCATTGTCTCGCGCCGCCCTCGAAGTGTTGGCCATTATCGCCTATCATCAACCCATCACCCGCGCTGAAATCGAAGAAATTCGCGGCGTTTCTATTTCACGCGGCACCATGGACATATTGCTGGAATTGGGATGGATCAAACCCAGAGGCCGCCGCCGCACCCCTGGTCGCCCCCTTACATGGGGGACAACCGATGGCTTCTTGGATCATTTTGGCTTAGAAGAAATCAACGCTTTGCCAGGCTTGGAAGAATTGAAACAAGCTGGATTGCTTCGCGTTGGGCAATCTATTTCTGATACTGCGGGATTATCAAGCCTATTTGATCGCGGCGATGACGATGGTGAAGATGATCAAGACACCGGCTTTGATGATGATGAATTGCTGAATTTTGAAGATCAATTCGACGCTGACGACACCGATGACGTGAGAGCCAATGATTGAGTTTCGAGACATAAGCCACGCTTACGGGCAAACGCCTTCGATTTATGATATCGACCTTGATGTGACACATGGTCAGGTGGTCAGTTTGCTTGGTCCGTCTGGATGCGGAAAATCAACCATTCTCCGCCTTGCCGCAGGATTGGAAACGCCATTAAAAGGTGAAATCTATCTTGATGGTCAATTAATCGCATCGCCGAGTTTCAACACACCCCCCGAAGACAGAGGGATCGGGCTTGTTTTTCAGGATTACGCGCTTTTTCCCCATATGTCGGTAACGGATAATATTATCTATTCCCTGAAAGGACAGCATCATCTCGACATGACCGCAACGATGCTGCAAGGCAAAGTCAAAGATGCCCTCGATCATGTTGATCTTGCTGATTACGCAGACGCGATGCCGCATGAATTGTCAGGCGGTCAACAGCAACGGGTGGCCTTGGCGCGCGCGCTGGCGCCTGAACCTAAACTAATCCTGCTCGATGAACCTTATTCAGGCTTGGATAGTCGGCTTAGAGAGCGTATCCGAGATGATATGCTTCATATCCTCAAAGAATTGGAAGCCTCGGTTTTGATGGTGACCCATGACAGTGAGGAAGCCATGTTTATGTCGGATCATATTTTGGTCATGCGCGAGGGGCGGATTGAACAAACAGGGCGTCCCATTGATCTCTATTGCCGCCCTAAAAATGCTTTTGTGGCGGAATTCTTTGGTGAAGTGAATCGCTATGATGGGATGATTATTGGCAACACCTTCACCACACCATTTGGCAATTTTCATTTTCAACATGCAAAAGATGGTGATGATGCCTCCATGGTTATTCGCCACGAAGGATTGATCGTCCGCAATGATGGTGAGCCAAACGCCGAGATTGTCGAAACGCGACTGCTTGGGCGATATACTTTTATCCACCTGTCAATGACGTTGAAAAACGGGGATGATTTGCACTTGCACGCCCGCATCCCAGGGCTAAATATGTTCGCACCGGGGGATCAGGTATCCCTCACTATTGATGAAAGCCAAACATTTATTTTCCCAGCGCCATAATTTCTTCATCTTCATCGTTGCAGAAGCAAGTGGGTTATGGCTATAGTCTTATTTTAATTAACCCTTTTATCAAAGAGAGCAAAAATATGGGCGCTTTTGGCATCTGGCAGTGGATTGTGATCCTGCTTATCGTTCTAATCCTTTTCGCACGTCCCGGGAAAATTTCCGGCATCATGGGGGATTTTGGCAAGGGAATGCGTAACTTCAAATCAGGCTTGAAAGACGATAAGGCTGTTGAAGAAGATGACGCTGAAGACGTTGAGGCGATCGAAGCCGCTCCCGCAAAGAAGAGAGCAGCAAAGAAAAAGAAAGCCGTGAAGAAAAAAGCCGCTAAAAAGGCTGCTCGCAAAACCAAAGCTAAGTCTTAATATCCAATCGGATCACAGGTCTTTTAGGTAGGCAGTCATGTTGGATTTAGGTTGGCAAGAATTTGTCATGGTTGGTCTTGTCTTGGTGCTGGTTGTTGGCCCCAAAGACATGCCGCGTGTGTTGCGTGCTGTTGCCAAATATATCGGCAAAGCACGAGGGATGGCGCGTGAGTTCCAATCCAGCATGATGGAAGTCGCCAATCAAGACGAATTCAACGATGTGAAAAAAGCCCTGCAAGATGCGAAAAGCGGGAATTTTGACAAGATTGCTGACGAATTTAGCGATGTAAAAGATGCCATCGAAGACGTGCAAAAAGACAGCGCCATCAAGGACAGCGTTTCTAGCGTAAAAGATGCCGCGGATGAATTTAAGTCCACCGCCAATGCTCCCCAAAAAACCGTAACAAAAACGGCTAAAGCGGCAAAGGCTAAGAAATCATCTTCGACTAAATCCAAAGCGAAAAAATCATCATCATGACGGGTAACGAAAAAAACGATAGCGATCTTAATGATGGCACGATGCCGTTATTGTCGCATTTGATTGAGTTGCGCAATCGGCTTGGTGTATGCGTTGCCATTTTCTTAGTGCTGTTCATCGGGTCTTTGATCCGGCCTTTTGGTCAAGGCAGCCCCAATTTTGCGGATCTGATTTTTGAATTTCTGCAACGTCCGCTGGCGGTGCAATTGGCGGAGCAGGGCGGTCGGATGATCTTCACCGCTTTGCATGAAGCGTTCTTTACGCAAATCAAAGTCGCTTTTTTTGCCGCGCTCTTCATCTCTTTTCCAGTGATCTTATTGCAGGTCTGGCGCTTTGTTGCCCCTGGTCTCTACCAAAATGAGCGCAAAGCCTTTCTTCCCTTTTTGGTCGCCACGCCGGTGTTGTTTTTTACCGGTGGAGCCATGGTCTATTATTTGGTGATACCGCTGGCTTGGGATTTCTTCTTATCGTTTCAAATCTCGGGCGGTGATACTTCGCTTTCCGTTGAGGTGGAGCCACGCATCTCCGAATATCTAAGCCTAGTCATGCGGCTGATCTTTGCCTTTGGCATTGCCTTTGAATTGCCGGTTGTTTTATTGCTGCTGGCGAAGGCTGGGATTATCACGGCTAATGGCATGGCTAAAAACCGTAAATATGCCATTCTTCTTGCGTTTATCGCGGCGGCGATTTTGACGCCACCTGACGTGATTTCACAGGTTATGCTAGCCATACCCGTGATCATGCTTTATGAGTTGTCCATCATTAGCGCTCGTATCATGGTAAAAACCCCCGAATATGATGACGATGATGACGCTTAATAATCGGTCGTAATTGGTTGGTGGCAGAAGGTAATGATTTGCCGTCTACCCAAAGGAGTGTTTCGATGCATGACATTCGTTTTATCCGCGATGATGCCAAGGCTTTTGATGATGCGATGGCTCGCCGTGGTTTAGAACCTCAAGCCAGCGCTATTCTTGCGGTGGATCAAGAGCGCCGCCAGATCATCACGACCTTGCAAGACTTGCAACAAAAGCGAAACGAAACTTCACGTCAAATCGGTGAAATCAAGAAAGCCGGCGGTGATGCGGAAGCGATCATGGCTGAAGTTGCCGCGATCAAGACGGAAATGACAACCTTAGAAGAACGTGAAAAATCGCTTGGCGAAAACCTTGATGCAATGTTGTTGAGCCTGCCGAATATTCTGGATGCCGGTGTTCCTGATGGCGCCGATGAAAGCGATAATGTTGAAATCCGTAAGATTGGTGAGGCAACATCTTTTCCGTTTAACGCTCAAGATCACGTTGCCCTTGGTGAAAATCTTGGAATGATGGATTTTGCGGCTGGCGCTAAATTGTCTGGCTCTCGTTTTGTCGTCTTAAAATCAGGTCTTGCTCGCCTAGAACGTGCATTGGCGGCATTTATGTTGGATACCCATTGCGGTGAGTTTGGTTATCAAGAAATTCTACCACCTGCTTTGGTGAAATCAGAAACCATGCAAGGCACGGGTCAATTGCCTAAATTTGCTGAAGATTTGTTTCACACCGATGATGATCGCTGGTTAATCCCTACCGCAGAAGTGCCGCTAACAAATCTGGTGGCAGATGAAATATTAGATGCTGATGATTTACCACTTCGACTAACCGCCTACACCCCGTGTTTTCGAGCTGAAGCTGGAGCCGCAGGCCGTGATACGCGCGGCATGATCCGCCAGCATCAATTTTCTAAAGTCGAATTGGTGTCTATTGTTGAACCCGACCAATCTGATGACGAATTGGAACGGATGACGTCTTGCGCTGAAGAAATTTTGAAACGTTTGGGGTTAAGTTATCGAGTGATGATGCTGTCGACGGGTGATACAGGTTTTTCCGCTCGCCGGACTTACGATATTGAGGTTTGGTTGCCCGGACAAGATGATGGCAAGGGCATGTATCGGGAAATCTCATCCTGCTCGAATTGCGGGCCGTTTCAGGCGCGGCGCATGAAAGCGCGTTATCGCAACAAGGGGGATAAAGACACGCAATTTGTCCATACCCTGAACGGGTCTGGTTTGGCGATTGGCCGGACGATGATCGCTGTGCTTGAAAATTATCAACAAGAAGATGGCTCTATCTATATTCCTGACGTGCTTCAGCCCTATATGGGAGGCATGACCACGCTTAATGTTTCTTGATGATGGAGCCAATGATGTCTGACGCTACTGGTAACAAGCCTATTGGCCGTATTCTTATTACCAATGATGATGGCATTGATGCGCCTGGCCTTGCTGTCCTTGAAACCATTGCTAAAACTTTAAGCGACGACATTTGGGTTTTTGCCCCCGATGATAATTGTTCTGGCTATGGTCGTTCCCTTACGCTGGGGCGTGATTTGAAGGTCACCACCCATGGCAAGAATCGCTTCACTTGCGATGGCACGCCTACCGATTGCATGATTTTAGCGATCAATCATTTTATGAAAGATCACAAACCAGATTTGGTGCTAAGCGGTGTCAATCTTGGGATGAATATCGCTGACGATATCACTTGTTCCGGCACCATTGGTGCGGCATGGGAAGCGGCGGTTCATAACGTGCCAGCGATTGCCATATCCCAGAAATTTGATCGCACGCGGATGCCGCTTGATGATCCACGGGTTTTTGATGCTGCCATCGCTCACGCGCCTGCTTTGTTAAAACAATTGCTGGATGAAGGTTGGCCTAAACATATTATCATGAACATTAATTTCCCTAGCGTTTCGGCAGATCAGGTGAAAGGCATCAAAGCTGTTACCGTTGGTCGCCATAAAGCCTCGGATGATGTGCTCCCCGGGGAAGGGGAAGGAACTTATCGCATCGGCAAATGGAATTTGCGCGAAGGGTTATCCGCAGAAAGTGATGTTGGTGCCGTCTTTGATGGATATATCGCCGTCTGTCCTTTGAGCATTGATATGACCGATTATCGTCATCTTGACACGCTTAAGATGGCTCAATCCGCCTAACTTTGGCCGCCTGATGATAGACAATACCTTCTTTACGCAAAAAGCCGAATTGATCATGACGTTGCGGGGGCAGGGCATCCAAGACAGAGCCGTACTCAGTGCGATTGAAACCACCCCGCGTGAAGCATTCATTCCCACGCCACTTCAACAACATGCTTATGATAACGTGTCTTTGCCAATTGCCCATGGCCAGACGATTAGCCAACCTTATATTGTGGCTCGCATGACGGAAGCGCTCGCGTTAACAGGGCGAGAACGAGTTTTAGAAATTGGCACCGGGTCAGGTTACCAAGCCTGCGTCTTGTCGCAATTATGCCGCCGTGTCTATAGCATAGAACGATTACGCCCACTCTTGGTCGAAGCCGAACGGCTGATGACGCAATTGAAAATCACAAATTTCACCACTAAGTTAGGTGATGGAGCGCAAGGATGGCCAGAAGCCGCGCCTTTTGATCGCATTATTCTTACTTGTGCCGCCCCATCACGACCA
>CAYNQW010000027.1:0-16466 GCA_964399415.1 uncultured Hyphomicrobiales bacterium | reverse complement strand
CCGCGGTCATCAAAGCCGATGACCTTGACCTTAACTTCATCGCCTTCTTTGCAGATGTCGGTGGTTTTTTCCGTCCGGCCATTTTGCAATTCAGAGATATGCACCAAGCCATCCCGAGCGCCCATGAAATTGACAAACGCGCCAAAATCAACTGTCTTTACCACTTTACCCGTATAGATCACGCCCAATTCCGGTTCAGCAACAATGTCGTGAATCATCTTATAGGCAGCATCACCAGAAGCGGTGTCGGTGGCCGCGATTTTCACGGTGCCGTCTTCTTCGATGTCGATCTTGGCGCCTGTGGTTTCGCAAATTTCGCGGATCATTTTACCGCCAGGGCCAATGATTTCCCGAATTTTATCAACCGGCACGGACATGGTGGTGATTTTTGGCGCGGTATCCGCCAGCACTTCACGGGCTGAGCTGATCGCTTTATCCATTTCACCAAGAATATGAATCCGGCCATCTTTGGCTTGCGCCAGCGCGATGTCCATAATCTCACGAGTGATCGAGGTGATCTTGATGTCCATCTGAAGCGCGGTGATGCCTTCAGCGGTACCAGCCACCTTAAAGTCCATATCCCCAAGATGATCTTCATCGCCCAGAATATCGGAAAGAACGGCGAAATCATCACCTTCTTTGATAAGGCCCATGGCAATACCAGCGACCGGGCGCGGCAAAGGCACGCCCGCATCCATCATCGCCAAAGACGTGCCGCAAACGGTAGCCATCGAAGACGAGCCGTTGGATTCCGTCACTTCGGAAACCACGCGAATGGTGTAAGGGAACTCATCTTTCGCTGGGCGCGTCGGATTGATTGCCCGCCACGCCAATTTGCCGTGACCAATTTCACGCCGTCCCGGTGAACCCACTCGGCCAGCCTCACCCACAGAATAAGGAGGGAAGTTGTAATGCAGCATAAAGTTGTTGCGGTACTCGCCTTCCAGCGCGTCGATGATTTGCTCATCTTGACCAGTGCCGAGGGTTGCCACCACCAACGCTTGGGTTTCGCCGCGCGTAAACAGGGCTGACCCATGAGTGCGCGGCAGAACACCAACTTCCGCCACAATCGGACGCACGGTCTTTGTGTCACGACCATCAATACGATTGCCTGTTTTCAGAATAGAACCACGCACAATGTCGGCTTCCATTTCTTTGAACAAACCGCTGGCCAAAACGCCATCAACGCCTTCATCCAACGTGTCCATCGCCGCGGCTTTGACGTCAGCCACCGCCGCTTGACGGCTGGTTTTATCAGCAATGCTGTAAGCCTTTTCGAGGTCTTTGCTGAACTTCTTCAGGGCTTTGGCAATGCCATCGGTTTCTGCAGGCTCTTCAGGCAAATCGCGTGGGTCTTTAGCCGCGACTTCCGCCAATTCGATGATCGCGCTGATCACGGTTTGCATTTCATCATGACCAAAGTTTACCGCACCAAGCATATCGGCTTCGGACAATTCCTTGGCTTCGGATTCAACCATCAAGACGCCTTCACGGGTACCCGCCACCACAAGATCAAGGGTGCTTTCCGCCATTTCATCAAAGGTTGGGTTCAGCACATATGCGCCATTAACCAAACCAACGCGGCAAGCGCCAATCGGACCGAAGAACGGCACACCTGATAAGGTCAAGGCCGCCGAAGCGCCAACCATGGCGACAATCGAAGGATCGTTTTGCATGTCATGCGACAACACGGTGCAGATCACTTGCGTTTCGTTTTTGAACGATTTGGGGAAGAGCGGACGGATCGGGCGGTCAATCAACCGGCTGATCAACGTCTCTGCTTCGCTCGGACGACCTTCGCGCTTAAAAAACCCGCCAGGGATTTTACCGGCAGCAAAGGCCTTTTCTTGATAATTCACAGTCAAGGGGAAGAAGTCTTGCCCCGGCTTAATGGAATGAGCGGCCACTGCGGTGCACAAGACCGAGGTTTCACCCATGGACGCAAGCACCGCGCCATCGGCTTGACGGGCAATCCGACCCGTTTCAAGGGTCAGCGTTTTGCCGCCCCATTCAATTTCTTTTTTGAATACGTTGAACATATGTTTTCTTTTCTCCATAACGCCATTGGCGCACCATTGCGCCCATAGCCGCCTCATTGCTGAGACTCATCTTTTGGAAATGGAAGGAGGAGAAGTGGACACATTGGCGTGTCAGATTCCCGTGGTCCTGTCCACGGTCGATACCAGCATATCTGGCATCCTTTGACCTGAATTCCCTTAAGATATGCGCTTGTATTAGGCGCGATCAGCGGTTTTGTCAAGAAAGGAACAAGCGCAAACGCCATCCGCCAAAAACAAAGGCCGGCGAAAGGCCGGCCGATGATAGAAATCTTCGCGGAATGCGCTTAGCGGCGAAGGCCAAGTTTAGCGATTAACGCTTTATAATTGTCTTCGTTGCGGCGGCGAATGTAATCCAGCAGGTGGCGACGCTTACCCACCATGGTCAACAGACCACGACGTGAGCCGAAATCTTTCTTATGGGATTTCATGTGTTCCGTCAGATTAACAATCCGTTCGGTCAGGATCGCAACCTGAACCGCGGCTGAACCAGAATCTTTATCATTGCTGCCAAATTCTTTGATCAATTCGGCTTTGCGTTCGTTCGTAATCGACATCGGGGTCTCCTTCAATCAGAGGCATCCCATAAAAGGGATACAAGTTTCATTAAAGATTGAAGACCCGAATGGGGGATGCTGTGCCGCCACGCCATTGCACCATGGCCACCAATTGGCCTTGGTTAAGCGCGGTCATCACGACATCATCCGCATCTGGATCTATGGTTGACGCATCAACCGCAATCTTTTGGCCGCGACGCAGCCGGGTTGCATCATCATCGGTGATGGCAAGCGCCGGGATGTCGTCCAGCGCGGTCAAAACCGGATGCAGTGCTTGAAAAGCATCGGCACTATTAGTGATTTTTTCAAAAAAATCCAGCGAAATCGACGCGTCTAACGAAAAGGGGCCTACGCGAAGCCGTCGCAACGCTGAAATATGCGCCGCCGACCCCAAAGCCCGCGCCATATCCCGCCCTAAAGATCGGATATAAGCGCCTTTGCCAGTGGTGACTTCAAATTGCGCGCTGGTCTCATCACAATCAATGCAAGCCAATTGATGAATATCAACATCCCTCGGGTCAAGCGTCACTTCTTCGTTGTTGCGCGCCAAATCGTAAGAGCGCTTGCCATCTTTTTTGATGGCCGAATAGATGGGCGGAACTTGGCTGATGCGGCCAGTGAATTGCGGAAGGATTGCGTCGATCTCAGTTTTGCTTGGGCGATGGGCGCTGGTTACCGTGACCTCACCTTCGCGGTCATCGGTTGTGGTTTCCGCGCCCCAAGCGATGGTGAAGGCATAATCTTTCGTGGCGTCCATGACATAGGGGATGGTCTTGGTCGCCTCGCCCAAAGCGATTGGCAAAATGCCCGACGCCAAAGGATCAAGCGTACCGGAATGGCCTGCTTTTGCGGCGTTGAAACAACGGCGAATAATGTTCACCGCCTTGGTGGAAGGCACTTGCAAGGGTTTATCGAGAATGACCCAACCGTCAATTTTGGCTTTTACCCGCTTGCCCGATTGCCGTGGCGGTTCCGCTGCCGTCATGGGCGGTCGTCCTCATCCGCCTCAGTCTGACCGGCGGTTTGATTCGCATGGATCAAATCGGTAACGCGGCTGGCAATATCAAAACTTTCATCGAGCACAAATTTAAGCCGTGGGGTGCGGCGGATGGTCAAACGTTGCGACAATTCATGCTTGATTTGCTGCGCGATGGCATTAAGCCCTGCGATCACATTGTCATGATCGACACCGCCCAGCGGCATACAATAGACGCGGGCATTGGAAAAATCAGGGCTGATGGATACTTCAGAAATTGTCACCGCGACCCCATCGAGGGCTGGTTCATAAAAACTGCCTTTAAGCAAAATATCGGAGATGATGTGGCGAATTTCTTCGCCCACCTTCAATTGACGCTGGGATTTTTCATTCCGCGTCCGATCGCCTTTACCCGCGCGCTGAACCATCTTCAACCCTTTTTCTCACCCTTAATCGAGGGTGCGGGCGATTTCCTGAATTTCAAAACATTCGATCAAATCGCCAACTTGAAGATCACCATAATTTTCAAAGGCCATGCCACATTCTTGGCCTTCCACCACGTCTTTGACTTCATCTTTGAAGCGCTTCAAGGTTTTCAGTGAACCTTCATGGATCACCACATTGTCGCGCAACAAACGCACGCTACAGCCGCGCTTGATGGTGCCTTCTGTCACCTTACAGCCAGCAATCTTGCCAACTTTTGTGATGTTGAAGACTTCCAAGATTTCCGCGTAACCAATGAAGTTTTCTTTGGTTTCGGGGCTGAGCAAGCCTGACATGGCGGCTTTGATTTCATCAATCAATTCATAAATGATCGAATGGTAACGGATCTCAATACCATCACGCCGCGCTTGATCACGCGCTTGCGGATTGGCACGAACATTAAACGCAATGATCATGCCTTGCGAGGCGGCCGCTAAATTAATGTCTGATTCGCTGATTGCGCCGACGCCTGATGATAAAATCCGAACCTTTACCGATTCTGTCGCCAGTTTATCCACCGCCACGCGAATCGCTTCGAGTGAGCCATGCACATCGGTCTTGATGACCACCGGCAATTCTTCCGCTTCGCCCGCCGCAATCGCGGATAGCATTTGTTCCACCGATCCACGGGCGCCACTGGCGGATTCTTTTTCGCGCATGACACGCTGGCGGTATTCCGACACTTCTCTTGCTCGAGCGTCGCTTTCCACCACGGTCAGCAAATCCCCAGCCATTGGCGTGCCATTCAAGCCAAGTACTTCGACCGCATCGCCTGGGGTGGCGGCGTCAACTTGTTTGCCATGATCATCATAGAGCGCACGGACACGGCCTGTTTCAGCACCAACCACAAAGATATCGCCGACCTTAAGCGTGCCGCGTGTGACCAAGAGTGACGCAACCGATCCCCGGCCTCGTTCCACTTTGGCTTCGATCACCGCGCCTTCAGCCGTGCGATCAGGGTTGGCTTTCAATTCCAGCAATTCGGCCTGAAGCATGATGGCTTCTTCAAGTTTATCAAGCCCCATTTTGGTATGCGCGGAAACATCCACACACAGCACATCGCCGCCAAAATCTTCGGTGACAATCTCATGACTCAGCAATTCACTGCGCACCCGCTGAGGGTCGGCTTCGGGCTTGTCGCATTTATTCACGGCAATGATCACCGGACAATTAGCGGCGCGCGCGTGATTGATCGCTTCAATGGTTTGCTGCATGACGCCATCATCAGCGGCCACGACCAAAATCACGATATCGGTGATATTCGCCCCGCGCATCCGCATTTCGGTAAAGGCTTCGTGGCCCGGGGTGTCGATAAAGGTGATCCGATTGCCAGACTTGGTGTTGACCTGATAAGCCCCGATATGCTGGGTGATGCCGCCGGATTCCCCCGCCGCCACATCAGCCGAACGGATGGCGTCCAGAATAGAGGTCTTGCCATGATCAACATGCCCCATCACCGTCACCACTGGTGGGCGAGGCTTGAGGGTAGCGGGATCATCCGTCTCTTCGCTGGCAATGATATCAACATCCGCTTCAGAAACACGGTTCGGTTTATGGCCCAATTCCACCACGATCAATTCCGCTGTTTCAGCGTCAATCGTCTGGTTGACCGTAGCCATAATGCCCAATTTCATCAATTCCTTGATAACATCTGCGCCGCGTTCGGCCATACGGTTTGCCAATTCTTGCACCGTGATGGCGTCAGGAATTGTGACGTCGCGCACCTGTTTGACTTTAGGCTGATCATTGGCGCTTCGCATCCGTGCCTTTTCGCGTTCGCGCGCCCGTCGCACCGATGCCAAAGACCGTTGCCGCATGGTTTCACCGCCATCGAGGGCTTCGGTGATGGTGATCTTACCACGGCGGCGGCCGCTATCATCACCGCGGCGGGCAGGTGTTTTCTTCGGTTGTTCTGGCAATTCACGGCGGCGGCCTGAATTCCGACCCGCTGAGCCAACATCTTCGTCATCGCGCACCCTTGGCATCGCCGTGTCTGCGTCTGAATCACGACGTGCTTGTTCCGCCGCGTGGCGTTTGGTTTCTTCGGCGCGACGCTTTTCCTCTTCTTCAGCGATGAGGCGCATTTCGTCTAATTCGCGCTGACGACGAGCATCTTCAGGGCTAATTTCAGGCTCAGCGTTGACCGGCGCTGATTCTTCTGGGGATACAGTTTTGGGTTTGACCACGGGCGGCGTTGGCTTCTTCTTCAAGCCTTCCTGCAACGCACGATTGCGAGCGGCGCGTTCTTCTTCGGTCAGGTTGTCTTGCGGGGCTTGCGGCGCGGCTTCCACCACAGGGTCTTGCACGGGTTCAGGGGCGGCGGTGCGTGATGGCGCAGGACGCGCACCGATTTGACGCTTACGCACCACCTCGACTTGGACCGATGATCGGGATGATGAGCGACCAACACCTGATCGGCCAGCGGCAGGAGCACCATCCGTGGCCGCACCACTAGGCGCACCACCTAAGGTCAGTTTGCCTCCACCAAGGCTCAAGGTTTTCTTTTTATCACCTTGCTTTTCCATTTATGACCCTCTCAGTCCTCACATTGCCTAAACCACGGCAATAAAAAATTACTTTACCTTGGGTTTACGCTTTGGTCTTGCCATGGTTTACAATGGCAAGGCCTATAAAAGCAACCCTTTGACGATGAACGCCGCAATTATTGCCCGCGCTGTCTCATCATTATTTTGGCCTTCAGGCCGCGCTTGACCGCAACCTCTCCAGCCGTTTTAACTCCACCGCCAGATGCCGGGCTTGTCGCCATTGCCCGTTGACAATCGCCACAAACGCCATTGGCCGACCAAAAGGAGCGCCAATTTCATCGCTGGTCATCGTCGAGATGACCCAATCATGCATCACATCGCCGCGCAAAGCGCGCGCTTCACGCGCTGAAGCATCCGATGCGATCAATAAGCCAAAGACTTGCCCTTCGGCTTTAATTTTACCGCCACCCCCAAGGGTGATGCCGCCACGGCGCCCCATGGCGAGGCCTTCTTGACACCGCTTGACCAGCAAGCGATCAACTTGCTCGGCCAAATCACCCGCCGGCAATTTACCGCCCAATGCCCGCGCCAGTTTGCCGCTTGATGCGGCTTTCCCCAGCATGGCTCGATCCGCCGTCACCCAAGCCCCACGCCCAGGCAGTTTTGCCGCCACATCAGGGGTAATCACCCCATCTGGATTGGCGACAAACCGCACCATGGCGATAGGGTCACCACTTTGATGGCTCATGATGCAACGGCGTTCCGGCACGGGATTACTCCGCGGAAGCACCATCGGTTGCGGCATCATCTCCATCATCACTGTCAGCGGCGGCGTCAGCGACGTCTTCATCGTCAAACCAATGCGCCCGTGCCGCCATAATGATATCGCCAGCGGTATCCTGATCGGTCAGCCCAAAACTGGACAAATGTTCCACCAATTCTTCGGAATCCAGATCCGCCAGATCATCAAGCGTCAACATCCCTTTTTCCGCCAAGGCGAGAATCATCGCCGGCGACAGATGATCAAAGTTTTTCAGATCATCGGTGACCTTCAAATCATCAAGGGCGGCATTAATCCGAACGGTTTCACGCTCAACAAAATCAATCGCACGGCGTGATAATTCGGCGGCAATGTCTTCGTCAAAACCTTGGATGGTCATCAATTCTTCCACCGGTGTTTCGGCGATGTCTTCGACCATCACAAAGCCTTCTGCGATGAGCAGATGCGCGATCACATCATCAATATCAAGGCTTTCCATAAAGCGCGTTGACCGCAAGCGTGTTTCTTCTTGACGGCGTTCTGATTCTTGCGCTTCGGTGAGGATATCAATATACCAACCGGTCAATTGCGAAGCGAGGCGGACGTTCTGACCACGGCGGCCAATCGCCAGACTCAATTGATCATCAGGCACCACCACTTCCATCCGGCCAGCGTCTTCGTCCATCACCACTTTCGATACCACCGCCGGGGCAAGAGCGTTCACCGCAAAGGCAACGGTATCTTCAGACCATGGAATGATTTCAATTTTTTCGCCCTGCAATTCATTGACCACCGCTTGCACACGGCTGCCGCGCATCCCAACGCAAGCGCCCACTGGATCAATGCTCGGATCATTGGAAAAAACCGCAATCTTTGCTCGGCTGCCCGGCTCACGCACAACGTTCTTGATCTCAATGATGCCGTCATAGATTTCAGGCACTTCTTGGGTGAAGAGTTGAGCCATGAATTGGTTTTCTGCCCGCGATAAGAAAATCTGAGGGCCACGCGGTTCTTCGCGCACTTCTTTAATATAGGCGCGGACGCGGTCACCCTGCCGGAGTAATTCCCGAGGGATCATTTCTTCGCGGCGGATCACCCCTTCGGCGCGTCCCAAATCAACAGAGATGGAATAACCTTCGGCGCGTTTGATGGTGCCAACGACAATTTCACCAACGCGATCTTTATATTCTTCAAATTGACGTGCGCGTTCGGCGTCCCGCACCCGCTGAGAAATCACTTGCTTGGCGGTTTGCGCGGCAATGCGGCCAAATTCAAGCGGCGGCAGAGGTTCACGAATAAAATCACCCAACCCCAAAGAAGGATCAATTTTCTGGGCGTCGGCCAGCGTCATTTGCGCGGCTTCTTCTTCGACGTCTTCGACCACTTCAATCACGCGTTCAAGGGTAATGGCGCCATTCTTGCGATCAATATGCGCGCGAATATCACGATCTTGGCCGTAACGTGACCGCCCGGCTTTCTGAATCGCTTGTTCCATCGCGACAATAACCTCTTCACGGTCAATTGATTTTTCACGAGCGACAATATCCGCGACTTGAATCAATTCAGCACCGGGTACAGTGGACGTATCCATGGGATTAACCTTTCTTCCTGCTCTTGAGGGGTTTGAGGAACCATTCCGATGGATCGAGTTTTGCGCCCTCAATCGCATCAAACGGAATGTCAATTGGCCCTGCGGCCGTATCAATCGAAATCAAATGATCAGCGTCAATGCCTTTCAGGCGACCGTTAAAACGGCGGCGACCATCTATTAGTTTTTTGGTGGAAACTTTGACCAATTCCCCTTGAAACCGGTCATAGTCTTCGGGTATCACCAGCGGCCTCGACAGCCCTGGCGACGTCACTTCAAGGTGATAATTGCTTTTAATCGGGTCTTCGACATCCAAGACAGCCGACACGCCGCGCGAAATCACGGCGCAATCTTCCACCGTCATCTCAGCGTCATGATCAAGCGGCTCAGCCATGATCTGGAGCGTGCCATTGGCAAAACTCACCCGCACCAGCCGAAACGCCATCGGCGCCAGCACTGGCTCAATCATCTCAGCAATTTTATCTTCAAGCAGCATAACGCCGCCTCCATTTTTCCTTGCCGTAAGGATGCCCTGCCGCAAGCAATAAAAAAGGCGGGCTAGAGCCCACCGTCCGCGTGCGACAGTATTTTCGAATCTTATAGCCTCACTCCTTAAAAATTGCAAGTGAAGTTTCGTTCCCTGCCAAATTTTGCTCACCGCCAAAAAAGTCTTGGGGCAAATAACCTTGGCTTAGATTTCGTTTGATCGGATAAAGGTGAACCACGCTGATTTGCGCCCAACGCGATCTGCTTTCGCCATATAACGGGTTCCCGGCCAGCCTTGGGGCGGATGGCGCCAATCTTCCGCCGATGCCGCCACCCATTGAAAATCACCGCGCCGCATCATTTCTTCCATCATCCATGTTTTTGCAGTCGGATCATCAGACGCCAATAACAGCGTGCCGCCGGGGCGAATCAATCGCGCCAACACATCCAGCATTTGCGGCTGAATGATGCGGCGGCTTTGATGCCGCGACTTTGGCCACGGGTCTGGAAACAAGATAAACACACCATCCAAACAATGATCTTTTAGGCTCGGCAACAACAGGCGCACATCTTCTGGCCAAAACCGAATATTGCCCAATTCGCCTTCAATGATATGGCGGCAAAGACGGGCGACACCGTTCATAAAAGGTTCAGCCCCGATAAAGCCGCAATCTGGACTTTCATGAGCACGCGCCGCCAGATGCTCACCGCCGCCAAATCCAATTTCAAGAAATACTTGACCAGATGATGGCCGCAACCAATCGCGCGGATCAAGATCAGCGGCATCGGTCAGCACCTCAGGATCAAGGGCATATTGCGCCAAGCCTTGCTCTAAAAACGCCGATTGTTGGGGGCGCAACCGGCGTCCATGACGCCGGCCATAGAACATCAGCCTGTTTTCAACATTCGATGAAGTCATGCTTGATGGTGTCAGCAGGCGGCTTTCAACGCATCCACCAGATCAAGCGCTTCCCAAGAGAATGTCCCGGGGCCTGCTTCACCCGCCACTCGTCCAAAATGGCCATAAGCGGCGCTGGCTTTGTAAATCGGTGCACTCAAACCAAGGGTTTCGCGAATGCCTCTTGGCGTCAAATCCATGACTTGCGGAATGATTTCAGCCAATCGGGCATCATCCACCACACCGGTTCCTGCTGTATCGACATAAATCGAAAGCGGGTAGGATACGCCGATGGCATAAGACACTTGTATCGTGCATTTTTCCGCTAAGCCAGCGGCCACAATGTTTTTAGCCACATACCGCGCCGCATAAGCCGCTGAACGATCAACCTTTGTTGGATCCTTGCCGCTAAACGCACCGCCGCCATGGGGCGCCGCGCCGCCATAGGTGTCCACAATGATTTTCCGCCCCGTCAAGCCAGCGTCACCATCAGGCCCGCCAATGACAAAATTGCCCGTGGGGTTAACGTAGAATTTTTCTTCATCGCACATCCAGCCTTCGGGCAGAACGGACAACACATGCGCCCGCACCAATTCTCTAATGTCGGATTGGCTGACCCCATCACGATGCTGGGTGGAAACCACCACGCTTTCAGCGCGAACCGGTTTGCCGTTTTCATAAAGACAGGTGATTTGCGACTTGCTATCCGGGCCAAGGATATCCGCTTTGCCCGAATGCCGCGCTTGCGCCATGGATTTCAAAATCTGATGCGAATAATGAATCGGTGCGGGCATCAACACTTCGGTTTCACGGCAAGCATAGCCAAACATAATGCCTTGGTCGCCAGCGCCTTCATCTTTATTCGACCCGCTATCGACGCCCATGGCGATATCCGCTGATTGTTCGTGCAGGTGATTGGCGACATCCATATGCTGCCAATGGAAGCCATCTTGTTCATAGCCAATGTCTTTGACGGCGGCACGCGCCAATTCAATCACTTCTTCTTTCGAGACTGGCTCAGGGCATCTGATCTCACCCGCAAGCACGGTGCGGTTGGTGGTGGTGAGCGTCTCACAAGCCACGCGGCTTTGATTGTATTTGCCCAACAGCAGATCAACAACCTCGTCGGAAATGCGATCGCATACTTTATCGGGATGGCCTTCAGAGACCGATTCACTGGTGAAGAGATGGGACATAGGAGATACCTTAATCGTCAATTTTACAAAACATTACATCCGACGCCGATAGGGCGTCAAGAACTGGGATGCCATCACCATGATCATAACCATCATGAGCATCACCGCAAACCCCCAATCGCCAAACCGCGCATAAAGCGTCGCCCGTTGTCCCGATAGAACCGCATCACGCACGCCTTCTTTGCCATAATCAATATGATGGGTGATCCGGCCACGGCTGTCGATGATCGCGGAAATGCCAGTATTGGCAACGCGCACCACGGGACGGCCTGTTTCGGCGGCGCGCATCTGCGCCATGGCCAAATGTTGGCGGGGGCCAATCGTGTCCCCAAACCAAGCATCATTGGTGAGGTTAATGATGACATCCGCTTCGGTATCCCGAAGGTCACGGCGCACCGCTGACGGGAAAATCACTTCATAACAAATCAACGGCAACAGCCGCACCACTTGACCATCTTGGCGCGTGATCGTCATTGCCGTGA
Organism: uncultured Hyphomicrobiales bacterium; assembly: GCA_964399415.1. Classification (GTDB taxonomy): domain Bacteria; phylum Pseudomonadota; class Alphaproteobacteria; order Puniceispirillales; family UBA1172; genus JAGWAQ01. The sequence goes on along the minus strand of CAYNQW010000027.1, from coordinate 4,497 downwards.
TGGCTTTGCCTTGGGAAAAATCATTAGCCCCCGCAATCACCTCAACAAAAGGAATATAATGGCGGAGCGGCGCGTATTCGCCGAAAGGAACCAAGTGACGCTTATCGTAATGTTGGGTCATAACGCCTTCAGGGTTAAACATCATGGCGGCGTTAAAAAATTGATCCGGCGATTGAAATCTCAACGCGCCTGTCAAAACCGGCGTTTGACCAGAAGACGCGGCTTGCGTGATGGCTTGGATGATGCTTCGTTCGTGTTCATAAAACCCAGCAAAAGCGGTTTCTGGCCAAAGAATCAAATCCAGATCCTCCATGGGTGACTGCCGTGATGCGCGAACAAGTGCCGCCAAATGCTGGGGGCGGTCTTGATGCTTCCATTTTTGATCTTGAGGAATATTCGGCTGCACCACGCGAACCTTCATGCCAGCGGCGGGATGATTTATTATTGGCGCTTGACCTTGCCAAATGCCAAGGCTCCAAACCCCCAGCAATCCAAACGCCATGACGCCTGCCAAACCGCGTGCTTTCACCATGACCAAGCCGGGCCATATCACGGCCAACAACACCGTTAGCGTAGCCCCCCAAAGCCCAATGGATGCCGTAAGCGTCAGGGTTATGTCATGATTGGCCAAAATCATCCCCGGCGGATTCCAAGGAAACCCGGTGAGGACAATGCCGCGCCAATATTCCATCAAGGCCAATCCTACCGCGAGCATCACCAACCGAGCACCTGGGTTGCGCCCAAGCCAAAAAGCAACGGCAAATCCAGCCCCCCAAAACAACCCTAGAAAAAGCGGCAATCCCACGGCTGAAAATGGAATGAGCAACACATCTCCCCCACCAGACACCACCAAAGCGTTGCTGATCCAAAACAACGAGTAAACAAACCAGCCAAAACCCGTCATCCAGCCGAGGGTAAAAGCCTTAACCACGCGTTCAACCCGAAGCAATGACATCGCTGGCAACAACAGCGCGAAAAGAGCCGCATCTATGCCATGGGGAGGCAAGGCAAAACTGGCAACCAATCCTGCTAAAATAGCCATCAAGATTGGTTTTAGGCGCTGTGCTGTGCGCCCCTTCGCCTTCCCGTGATGGGATGGATTAGTCATCATTTCCATGGTCATGATGTTGGCTTGCCAATGCGCTGGAATGACGCGCTGAAAAACGATCCAACCCGCGAATTTTGATCAAATTCACCTGCCGCGGATTGCTGTCCAACACCTCAAATTCAAGACCAATATCATGGCGAACGATTTCGCCTCGACCCGGCACACGCCCTGCAAGGGCAATCACCAACCCGCCCACCGTGTCAATTTCGTCTCGCTCATCGTCATCGAGCAATTCGCCCGTGATGGTTTCCAGCTCATCAACCTCAAGCCGAGCTTCAGCCGTGGCGGTGCCATCGCCATTGATGTCAAAAAGAGGGGTTGTGTCATCATCATATTCATCGTTGATTTCACCGACGATTTCTTCCACCAAATCTTCAATCGTGATCAAGCCATCGGTGCCGCCATGTTCATCGACCACCAACGCCAGATGCTGACGCTTTAATCGCATTTCCTGCAACAAATCCATGGTTCGCATGGTTGGCGCGATATAGATCGGCTGCCGAAGCATCGCCATCAAGTCCTTGGATTTGTCATCGTGAATGCAACGCGCCACGTCTTTGATATGGAGGATGCCAATCACTTCATCCAAACTGCCCTTGGTCACCGGCACGCGCGAATGATTGGCGGCCACCATCGCGTCTAGAATACTGTCGATCCCGTCTTCAATATCCACCGAGACAATATCCGCCCGCGGCACCATCACATCGGTGGCGGTAATATCCCTAAGGCCGAGAATGTTTTTAAGCAACATGCTTTCATGGCTGTCAAAATGCATCTCATGGCGAATGGATTCTTCCAGCAATTCGGTGATTTCATCCCGCGCCAATTGAGGTGGTTGACCCGGAATAGACCGCAACAACATGGATTTTAATTTTTGCCAGCCGGTCATGACGCGCCTCCTTGACGGCCTTGATTCTTATACGGATTGGCGATGCCGTGAGCGGCTAGAATTTCAATTTCAAGCGATTCCATCACCTCAGCTTCATCGTCTTCAAGGTGATCATGACCGGATAAATGCAACACGCCATGCAACAACAAATGCTGGCAATGATCCGATGGCGATATTTCCATTTCCGCCGCTTGCTCTGCCATCACATCATAGGCAATGGCCACATCGCCCAGAAAATCATCATCATCCGCCGGAAAAGACAAGACATCGGTTGGCCCTGATTTTTGGCGATGGGTTTCGTTGAGTTCAGCCATGCGCTCAGCATTTGTGAATAGCACCGCAATATCGACATCGCGATGCCCTTCTCGAGCCATGGCATCACCAATAATGGCGATCATCTTGGCTTGCATATCAGGCGTTAAGAGCGCGCCCCAAGCGGCATCATCATAGGTGGCTTCAATGGTGACGCCTTGATCATTGGTTAAAACCAACGATCGACTGTCTGGGTCTTCTGCCGCGTCGGCAAGATGGGTGTCAGCGCGTTCGGGAGGGTGGGACATCAATCATTCTTTCTCGGGAGTTTATCCATTTATGTTTTTTCGTCGCGTTTTTCATACGCGGTCAGAATACGCGCGACCACGGGATGACGCACCACGTCACTGCCCTTGAGTCGAATAATTTTAACGCCTTTAATATCATCAAGGATCGACACCGCATCTTCAAGCCCTGATCGTTGGCCATGGGGCAAATCCACCTGAGAAAGATCGCCGGTAATAACCATTCGCGAATCATCCCCAAGACGGGTCAGCACCATTTTCATTTGAACGGGCGTGGTGTTCTGCGCTTCGTCGATGATGACGTAAGATTGCGATAAGGTGCGGCCACGCATAAAAGCGATCGGCGCGATTTCGATTTGACCCGACGCCAGCATCCGATCCACCATATCCGGCGGCATCATATCATAGAGCGCGTCATAGAGCGGCCGCAAATAAGGATCAACTTTTTCCTTCATATCCCCGGGCAAAAAGCCGAGCCGTTCCCCCGCCTCCACCGCAGGGCGCGACAATACAATGCGTTCCACGCGTTTGGCTTTTAAGGCTTCTACCGCCTTAGCCACGGCAAGATAGGTTTTGCCTGACCCCGCAGGGCCGATCCCAAAAACCACATCATGGCTGGCCAAGGCTTTGATATAATCGCCTTGGCCTTTGGATTTAGGCGTCACGGTTTTGCGCCAAGTGTCGAGCGCGCCATCGCTATTGGCAAAAGCCGCCATGCCATCATTGCTGGCTTCGCTGGCCCAGCGCAACGCGTCCTTGACCATGGAGGCGGTCAAATCGCGATGGCCTGTGTCATTGGCGATGCGTTTATACAGCGCTTCGATGGTCGATTTGGCCGTCGAGGTGTTGGTTTTGCTGCCGGTGATTTTGATGATATTGCCAAAACTGTCGAGGGACACGTCTAGGGCTTCTTCAATCGCCGCCAGATTGCTGTTGTGATGCCCATAAAGATAGGGCAGGAGATCATTGTCTTGGAATTCGAGTTTAATGCTGTGGTCTTGCTTCGGACGATCCGAGCTTTTTTTCTGCCGCACGCTAGTTCAACCCTCTCAGTTACTGTGTTGTGATTGCTTCAGCAGATAGCGAATTTTGGTGAGCGTCAACAATCGTTAACTTTACTATATCACCAATTTCGCCGCTTGTGGCAGGGAAATGTACCGCCTGCATCCATGGGCTGCGGCCGGCTTTTTGATGGGCGCGATTGGCGGGGCGTTCGATCAAAATATCCATTTCTTGACCAATCTTGGCTTTGTTAAAGGCCAGTTGCTGAGCGCTCACCAATTGCTGAAGTCCGGCGAGACGTTCGGATTTAACAGCCTCATCAATCTGATCATCGCGCATTGACGCTGGCGTGCCCGGGCGAGGGGAATATTTGAACGAATAAGCCGACGCGTAATTAACCCGCGCGATCAAATTAAGCGTATCGGCAAAATCTTGATCCGTCTCACCGGGGAAGCCAACGATAAAGTCACCACTAATCGCCATGTCAGAACGAGCCGTGCGCAAATCATCAATGATGCGGAAATAATCATCGCGGGTGTGGTCTCTGTTCATCGCTTCCAACACCCGGTTGGATCCAGATTGCACGGGCAAATGCAAATACGGCATCAAGGCAGGAATTTCCGCATGCGCGCGAATCAAATCAGCGTTCATATCCCGAGGATGAGACGTGGTGTAGCGCAACCGTTTCAACCCATCCAAATTCGCCAATTCGTAAAGCAAGCGCGCAAAATTCCAATCTTGGCCATCGGTGCCTTCCGCCGCCCAAGCATTCACATTTTGTCCCAGCAAATTGAGTTCAACACTGCCAGTGGCGATCAAGCGTTTTGCCTCTTCAAGGACGCTCGATGCGGGGCGCGAGAATTCAGCACCGCGGGTGTATGGCACAACGCAGAAGGTGCAAAATTTATCGCATCCTTCCTGCACCGATAAAAAGGCCGCAG
>CAYNQW010000026.1:3890-16982 GCA_964399415.1 uncultured Hyphomicrobiales bacterium | reverse complement strand
GCCAGCAAATCCTGAAAAGGCGATCGTCCAGGGCCATAAATCCCCGCCGCTCGAAACACTTCAGCCCCCAGCGCCTCCTGCCATTCGATTTCCGCGTGCCGCCGCCATTGACCGCGACGAGATGAGGGTTCTGTCGGGCTGTCTTCTGTTACCCATCCGCCATCGGCTTCGGTATAGACGCTGGTGGCCGATACATAACCAGCCCAACATTCCAAATCTTTAATCGCATCGCCATGCGCCGCGAGCACCGGATCATGACCATCGACAACCGGAATGGTGGATAAGACATGGCTTACATTGGCAAAAGCCGCCTCAGGATCAGCCAAACCTTGACCTGCTGAAAATGCGATGCCTTCAACACCATCCACCGCAACGCGGCCTGATCGCGTTGTGCCGCGCACGACCCATCCCGCCTTGACCAAAAGCCGCGCGAGCATTTGGCCGGTAAAGCCAAGGCCAAAAATAAGGATGGTGTTTTGCTTGTTCGATTGTGTTTTTCCCATGCGGTGACTGTAGCGTTTTTTTCACGCCAATCAAGGCAAGAGCCGCCGCGAAGATAAATTTTACCCAATCGCTTATTGCTCATTCGCGCAAGGAGCATTACATAACCATCAACGGAGGCCATCATGTCAACATCCTTGAGACGCATCATCAGCATCAGTGCCGGTATCGGGGCGTTTTTGGTGGCGGCGGTATTGATTGGGTTTTGGGCGGATTATTTTGCCCGTAAGACCACCCCAACTATTTTCCCACAACTTGGTGAGATTCAATTCAGCCTGCCTTCCACCCAAGGTCATCCGATCAGCAATGATGATTTGCTCGGTCAACCTGTGGCGATGTTTTTCGGCTTTACCCATTGCCCGGAAGTTTGCCCCGTGACGCTTTACACCTTAACGGAAATCACCGACAGCATTGGCGAAGACGCGAAGGCGCTGCAAATTGTCTTTGCCACCGTTGACCCTGAGCGTGACACCATCCCGGTGCTGACGTCCTATATCGAAGCGATTAATAAGCGTGCCATTGGCCTTAGCGGTGCCATTGATCAGCATGAGGCATTGCAAAAGTCGTTCCGCGTCTTTGCCCAGAAAGTGCCGCTAGACGATGGCGATTACACCATGGATCACACCGCGACGGTTTTTCTCTATGACGCCAAAGGTCACCTGAGCGGCACCATCGCTTGGGGTGAGCCTTATGAATTTGCCCTCGCCAAGGTCAAAGCCGTCTTGGGGATCAAATCCTAAGTTTATCTCTCATTTTGTAATAAGACATGCCCAAAGCAAGCACTGGGGTTCGGAAAATACCCCCGGGGAATGGGAGATGACGGATCGCGGCAAAGGTATCAAATCGCCGGCGATCACCGTCAATCGCCTCGGATAAGATTTCCGCCGCCACCGCCGTCAAGGCAACGCCATGGCCGGAAAACCCTTGGACAAAGAACGTGTTCTGACCAACCGTGCCAAAATGAGGGATGCGATCAACGGTAATCCCGATGCGGCCTGACCAGGCTTTTTCGATGCGATGATCAATCAGCGATGGAAACACAGCCTTCATTTTGTTGCGGATATAGCCGGTGATATCGGCGTTATCCATAGGCATATAGGACGCCCGCCCGCCAAACAACATACGGCCTTTGGCGTCAAAGCGATAATAATCAAGGGCGGTGTTGCAATCCGACACCGCAATCCGCCCCGGCAATAATGTATTGATGACGTTATCACCCAAAGGTTCGGTGGCGATGATCCCGCTCATCACCGGCGCCAGCCGTTGCTGCATTTGCTTTGGTCCGGTTTTGCCAAGATACGCGTTGCCCGCCAACACCAATTTTTCCGCACGAACAACACCGTGATCATGATGCAATTGCGGATGATCGCTTTTGGCGTCAATGGATCGGATGGGCGTCATCTCATGAATGGTAACGCCAGCCGCCACTGCGGCCTTGGCCAAGCCCAGCAAATATTTCAAAGGGTGAAGATGCCCCGAATGCGCATCATAAAGCCCGCCAATATAGGCATCGGTGGTGATATGCGGCTCAAGCGCCCGTCGATCAGGCAAGAGTTCAAAGCCATCATAACCTTCGCCTTCCCAATCGGATTGCATCTCGACCAATTCCGCCATATGCCGTTGATGCAAAGCCGCGTGCAAATAGCCAAATCGTATATCGGCATCAATGCCGTGCTTGCGGCAATTTTCTAAAATGATTTCACGGCCAGCATTGCCCACATCCCACGCCATACGCCGCTGATCTTGAGGGATCCGTGCCATGATTTTGCTGAAGTCGGTGGTCCAGCCCTGACACAATTGCCCGCCATTGCGTCCGGATGCGCCAAAACCGATGCGCTGGGCTTCATAAAGATGCACCTGATGCCCGCGTTCCGCGAGATTAAGCGCAGTGGTGATGCCCGTAAACCCACCGCCAACAATCGCAATTTCAACATCTTGATCGGTTGTTGGTGGCGCGTGCAAGGACGGCCAGATCACATCATCGGCATAAATTGACGGCGGCTGAAGAGCATCCCGCGACTGAGCCATTAGCGGTACCACAGCCATTCCAACGGGGTGACTTTGCCCTCAAATTGCAAACGCTCATATTCTTTGGTGGTGGCAAAGACGCGCACCAAATCTTCGCCAAGCCATGATTTTGCAAAATCACTTTCGGCAAAGACGCGATTGGCCTCTCCCCAAGAATTCGGCATGCCATCGCGATCCGGCGTCTCATAAGCGTTGCCCGTGGTGATGGGCGGAGGAGTCATTTTTCGCTCAATGCCTTCCACCATAGCGGCCAAGATCAACGCGATGGCCAAATACGGGTTAATATCCGCGCTTGAGCAACGGTGTTCGAGCCGCCTTGCCGCTGGACTGCTTTGCGGAATACGGAAACTGACCGTGCGATTGTTATGCCCCCAACTGCGATCAATCGGAGCATAATGCCCGGGCTGGATGCGCCGCCAAGCATTCGCGTTCGGCGCAAACACCGCCATCGATTCCGCCAAGAATTGCCCCATCCCGGCGGCGGCATATTGCAAATTAGCATGGCTTTCAGGGTCGTCACCATCGGCTTCGGCCATGATGTTCTGCCCTTCAGCGTTCAGAAAACTAGCATGAAGATGAAACCCGCTGCCGGTATCATCATCAAACGGCTTGCCCATAAACGTCACGTCATAGCCATGATCACGCGCGACAATCCGCGTGAGGCGACGCAACAACACGGATTCATCCGCCGCCCGCAAGCCATCACCGCGATGCTTGAGGTTGATTTCAAACTGACTCTTGCCATATTCGGAAATCGCGGCATCTGCCCCCACCGCCACCTCTTCGCAAGCGGTTTTAATCGCATCAATCACCGGGCTAAATTCATCATAGGCGTCTAGCCCATAAACCTGCCCCATGGGTTGCGGGGTGCCGGTGAGCGATGTGGAAGCAATTTGCCCCATGCCCATATCGTCCAATTTTGGGTCGATCAAATAAAATTCTAATTCCGGCGCAATCACCGGATAAATGCCTAGGCTGTTGATGCGCGCCAACACCCGTTCGAGCGCACCGCGCGGGTCAATGGCATGGGGCTGACCATCATGATCCATCATCTGAATCATCACCGCCGCCTTTTTGCCTTCACTGCCGGGGAGGATATGCAAACTGTCAGGGATCACCCGCCACGGAAAATCCGCATCCCCTGTTTCCCAAACCAACCCTGTTTCTGGAACAGATTCGCCGGTGACATCCGTGCCAAACACACTGGCCGGGAGCAAAACCCCTTCGGTGAGCAGTTTTTCCAATGACGCCGCGGGCAAGACTTTGCCGCGCATGACGCCATTCATATCCGCAAACATCGCGGTGACGGTTTCCAATTCAGGGTAAGCCGCGTTAAAGGCACGAGCCGTTTCCGATAACATTAATTTCCTTTCCGCCGCCAGCCCAACCGTTGTTCCTGCTGGTTCAACTTGGCGTTACGGCAAAACCCTAATATAGTACTGATAATAGCAACTTTACCAGCGGTGTTCAAATGTCTGAATTGACCTTATCTGTATCCGATATCGATGTGCAACATCATCTTCACCCTTTCAGCGATTATAAATCGATGAAGAAAGACGGCACGCGTATCATCACCCATGCCGAAGGCCATTATATCATTGATAGTGATGGCAATCGTATTCTCGATGGCATGGCCGGGCTTTGGTGTGTGAATGTTGGGTATGGCCGCCAATCGTTGGTCGATGCCGCCACCAAGCAGATGGAAAATCTGCCCTATTACAACACCTTCTTCAAAACCAGCAACGCGCCAGCGGCAGAATTGTCCCGTCGCCTTGCTGCCATTGCGCCTGATGGCATCAACCATGTCTTCTTTGCCAATTCTGGTTCCGAAGCCAATGACACGATTGTTCGGATGGTGCGTCATTTCTGGGCGCTGGAAGGCAAGCCTGAAAAGAAAGTCATCATCAGCCGCGAATATGGTTATCACGGCAGCACCACCGTCGCCGCCAGCATGGGCGGCATGGCGGCGATGCATGGCCAAGCCGCGCAATTGCCAGACTTCCATCACATCAAGCCGCCCTATAGTTTCCTTCATCAGGGCAATATGGATGAAGCTACTTTTGCAGAAACCGCAGCCTCTTGGCTTGAGGAAGCCATCCAGAAAATTGGCGCTGATCATATCGCCGCTTTCATCGCTGAGCCTATCCAAGGCGCCGGCGGGGTGATCATTCCGCCGCAGGGCTATTTTGGCCATATCCAACGCATCTGCAAAAAACACGATATTCTGTTTATTGCCGACGAAGTCATCACGGGCTATGGCCGCACCGGACAATGGTTTGCCAGCCAGACCTTTGACCTTCAACCCGACCTGATTGCCACCGCCAAAGGCTTGACCTCTGGTTATCAGCCGATGTCGGCGGTGCTGATTGGCGATCGCGTTGCCAATCGTTTGGTGGACGATGGGGGTGAATTCTACCATGGCTTTACCTATTCTGGTCACCCTGTTGCCGCGGCTGTAGCCTTGGCCAATCTTGACATCATCGAAGAAGAAGACCTGATCACGCGTGTCCGCGAAGACACCGGCCCTTACCTCAATCAAGCCCTGCAAGCCTTGGTTGATCACCCGCTGGTTGGCGAAGTGCGGTCGTTTGGGATGTTGGCCGCCATTGAATTGGTGGCGGATAAAAATGGGCCTGTGCTGTTCGATAATCCTGGCAGGGTTGGCACCATCTGCCGCGATCATGCCATCGAACAAGGCTTGATGATGCGGGCGGTTCGTGATGGCATGATCTTATCGCCGCCGCTGACCTTTACCCGCGATGATATTGATGCATCAATCCGCATGGCGCATGCCGCAATGGATGCCACATTGGCAACAATCGGAGGCTGAGATGCCTGTTGATTACACCAATTCTGATGCTGCTTTTCTTAGCGACAGCATCAAAGGCACCTCCCATGAAATGACCTATGGCGGGGCGTTAAGTTTCCTGCGGCGCAAATACACCCGCGATCTGAAAGGCGTTGATATTGCCGTTAGCGGCGTGCCTTTTGATGGCGCGGTGACCAATCGCCCCGGCTGTCGGTTTGGCCCTCGTGCTATTCGCGGGGCGTCCACCGAATTAGCCAGCCTTGAGGCTTTCCCTTTTGGGATTGATATTTTCGAAACGCTTGGCGTGGTTGATTATGGCGATTGCGCCTTGAACCCCCATAACCCAGCTTCGATCCCAGAGGCGATTAGCACCCATGCGCGCGGCATCATCGCGTCTGGCGCTAAGATGCTGACCTTCGGCGGTGATCATTTTGTTTCATACCCGCTCATCCGCGCCCATGCAGAAGCCTATGGTCCGGTGGCATTGGTGCAATTTGATGCTCATTCCGACACTTGGGACGATGGCGGCTCACCGCTTAACCATGGCTCAATGTTTCTGCACGCCAAAGAAGATCAATTGATTGACGTCGATCATTCGATTCAAGTGGGGCTAAGGTCTTACAACGACCGTGACCATGGGTTTGAAATCTTAACCAGCCCTTGGGTGCATCGTAATGGCGTAGAAGCCGTGCTTGATCGTATCATCAGTCGGGTTGGGGATCGTCCTGCCTATATCACCTTTGATATTGATTGCCTTGATCCTGCTTTTGCGCCGGGAACAGGCACGCCAGTGCCGGGTGGGTTGGCGTCATGGCAAGCGCTGGAATTGATTCGTGGCCTCAAGCCGCTCAACATGATTGGCTTTGATTTGGTGGAAGTCTCACCGGCGTATGATCACGCGGACATCACCGCCATGGCGGCGGCCAATATCGCCCATGATTGGTTGGCGGTGATGGCGATCAAAGCCGGGGCTACGCCAAAACCGGTGGGGAATATTTAATTCGCCTTAAGACGGCGGGTCAATCGCACATTCGGCGCCATCGCAACAAGGCATGGCATTGACGCCGCAATGGGCGCATTGACCATGCCCATGCACCCAAACCAATTGTTCCGGCTGACCGCAAAACAAGCACCGCGCGACGTTTTTTTCATCCGATGATGAAGCCAAATTGCGTGTGTTATTTTGATCAATCAATGTTGTCATGGGTTCATCTTATCGTGTTTGCGGTTTATTGACCAGCCAGACGCCGATGCTCGCCACAATAAAGCCGATGATACCAGCCACGCCAAGCACTTCGCCAAAGGCGATATAGCCCATCACCGCCGACACCGGCGGCACCATGAAAAACAGGCTGGACGTAGCCGCCATTTGCCCAGAACGAATAAGCAGCATCAAGATCGTCACCGCGCCAATCGAAACCGTCGCCACAATCCAGATCATCGCCAGCGTTACTTCCAGCGTCCAAGTCAGATGGTAGGTTTCGACCGTCATCAGCAAAACCCCATAGAATAAGGACGCGGCAATGGCTTGCAGAAAATTGCCCATCACCAAATCAATGCCGCCAACATAACGTTTTTGCAAAATTGTCCCAATGGCCATGGCGCTCACCGCAACCAAGCATGAAATCAGACCAATGGTAGGGATTTCACCCCCCAAACGCGGGGTGACCACCAAGCCGACGCCAATCATGCCAAGGACAATCCCCAACCATTGCAATCCGCGCACCTTTTCCGACAAAAGGCTTAACGCCAAAAGCGCTGTTAAAAGCGGCTGGATCGAAACAATCAAAGAAGCAATCCCTGAAGGCGTGCCTTTGGATATCGCGTAAAACACCCCGCCAAGATAAACCCCATGCATCAACATGCCGGCGATCATAGTCGGCAATATGGTTTGTCGATCTGGCCAATCGCGCCGCATGACCAAGACCATGACGCCGAAGATTGCGCTGACAATCAAAAATCGCGTGAACAGAAAACTGAATGGCCCTGCGCCCATCAAACCATATTTGGCCGATATGAATGCGCTCGCCCAGAGAATCACAAAAATAAAAGGGTAAAAACGTTGCGGCATTAATGGTGGCCTCAATGACATTGAACCTTTAATATGGCACAAAATCCTTGCAAAGGGATAAGGCTTTCATCGCCTTTTTTTGCGAAACTCCAAATCGGTTTTCAGGGGAATCTACATGACCGATTCGTCTTCATCTCATTCGATTGCTTTGGCCGGTGATGGCATTGCCAGCCGCGCCATGGCCTTGGCTTTGGCTCGAATGGGATGGGCATCAACCATCATCGCCCCGAAAAGCCAAAAGCTGCAGGGCGGCATCCAATTGGCACCAAACGGCTGGGCCGCGCTGACCAAATTAGGCCTCCGTGATGCCGTCACCCCTCACGCCTTGCCTCTTTCGATGATGCGGCTGTTGTCCTTATCCATGGGTCATAGCCTTGTTCATATTCCGTTGAATGATCGTGAAACCAGAACCCCTTATACCAGCGTGACGCGTGACGGATTAGCGGCCTGCCTTAAATCAGCGGCGCAAAAAACCAAACTGGTCACTTGGCAAGAAGGCACTATCAGCGCGGTTAGCCGCCAAGATGATCGCGCCGTTATTACCCTTGATGATGGCCAAACGCAGATGGCCGATTGGCTGATTGGCGGCGATGGTGTTGATGGCCTATGCCGCCGCTATGTCGCCGCCGATGATCACGCCAGCCCCATGGGCTATACCCGTAAAGCGTTTCAGTTGGTTCTGCCCGCGAAACAATGCCCCCATAGTTTAATCGCACGCGCCAGCAATGTTTGGCTTGGGGATGGGGGGCATTTTGTTCATTACCCGCTTGCATCCGATGACGTAAATATGGTGGCGGTGATGCCTAAAGCCGCGGCTATTGATGATCTGGCGCGGCTCTTACGCCAACACCCCCAAGGTGATTTTCTAGCGGATTACGTCAGCCAACACCGCGATCAAATCCACCACCAGCCGCTTTATGCCCTGCCGCAACTTGATGCGTTGCAACGCCAGCGGGTTTTGGTGATTGGTGATGCCGCCCATCCGATGCCGCCGCATTTGGCGCAAGGCGCAGGGCAAACCTTAATTGACGCCGCCGCCATAATGACCATCTTAAACGAGATGAACATCAAGCCGGGGGATAACCTGCAACCGGCCTTGACCCGCTGGGCCGCCGAGCGCAACCGGCAAACCCGCACCATCCGCCTTAACGCGGAACGCGCGGGCAAAATCTTTGGGTTGGATGGCCCGTTAGCGCGGCTTCGGAATATCGGTCTTGCCACCATTGGCGGCAGGGCAATGATCAAGCAATTGGAAGAGATTTGGTCGCCATAAAAAACGCCCGACCAAGGCCGGGCGTTTTCTTAAACCTTGCGGATAGGGCTATTCGCGATTGCCGAAAAGCCGCAACATCATGATGAACATATTGATGAAATCCAAGTAAAGCGACAGCGCCCCATGAATGGATTTCTTCTGTGCGATTTCACGACTATCACCCGCCATATACATGGACTTGATCTTTTGCGTGTCCCAAGCGGTGAGGCCAGCAAACAGCAACACCCCAACGATGGAAATCATGAATTCCATCCCTTGCGACTGAACGAAAAGATTAACCAAACTTGCGAGGATCAAGCCAAAAACACCCATGATCAAAAACGCACCCATTGGCGCGAGATTGCGCTTGGTGGTGTAACCGTAAAGGCTGAGCCCTGCAAATGCACCAGCGGTGACGAAAAACGCGCGGGCAACCGATGCACCGGTATAAGTGATCAGCAAGGATGACAATGACATGCCCATCAAGGCTGCGAAAATGTAGAATAGCGTTGTGGCTTTAGATGCGCTCATGGCGTGCATGCGCGCCGACATCCAAAACACCATGCCCAATGGCGCAAGAGCAATCACCCACATCAAGGGTGAAGCCAGCACTAATTGACCAAAGCCAGTCAGTACTTTTTGGCCGCTAGCGGTGGTGGTCACCGACAGCATTTTTGTGCCATAGGCAAACAGCCCCGTCAGGGCAAGCGCGGTGGTCATGTAATTATACACACCGAGCATATAGGCACGAAGGCCTAGATCAATATCTGCCGCAGATGCCGCAGCTGAATTCATATAACGTGGATCGTTCATGGAACTCCCTCCTGAGTGTTCAAATCCTTACCACAAAGGTAACAATGGAAAGTGACGATTTCAAGACGTGATCAAAAAAATCCGACTTTAATCAATGAACCTGATGCCATCTTGGCGGATCAGACGCGGGTGGATTGCCGCCGCGCCCGTTCTGACGCTGATTTCAACTGCCCGCACGCCGCTAAAATATCTTGGCCACGCGGTGTTCGGACAGGACTGGCATAGCCTGCATTCATCACAATCTTGGCAAAACGATCAATCCGCGTTTTTGATGAGCAGGTGTAAGCACTGCCTGGCCAAGGGTTAAAAGGGATCAAGTTAATTTTAGACGGTATCCCGCGGATCAATTTGATCAAAGATTTGGCGTCTTCATCGCGGTCATTAACGCCATCAAGCATGACATATTCCCAAGTGATGCGGCGCGCGTTCGACAACCCCGGGTAGCGGCGGCAAGCATCGACCAAAACCTCAAGAGGGTATTTGCGGTTGATGGGCACCAATTCATTGCGCAATTCATCGCGGACCGCGTGCAAAGAAATCGCCAAATTAACCCCCAATTCTTCGCCCGTGCGGAAAATTTCAGGCACCACCCCTGAGGTTGACAGCGTGATCCGCCGCTTCGACAGCCCGATGCCCTCATTGCTCATGGTGATGCGCATGGCGGCGGCGACATGCTCATAATTAAACAAAGGCTCGCCCATGCCCATCAACACGATATTGGTCAATTTGCGGCCATCTTGAGTGGCGGGCCATTCGCCCAATTCATCCATCGCCAACATGATCTGGCCCGTGATTTCTGCCACCGTCAGGTTGCGCACCAGTTTTTGCGTGCCGGTATGACAAAACGAACAGGTCAAGGTGCATCCGACTTGCGATGAGATGCATAGGGTGCCGCGGTCTTCTTCAGGGATGTAAACTGTCTCGGCTTCATTGCCATCAGGGAATTTCAGCAACCATTTGATTGTGCCGTCTTGCGACACTTGGCGTGACGTCACCCGTGGCCGTGAAATGATGAACCGCGCCGCCAATGTCTCACGCACGGGCTTGGCAAGGTCTGTCATATCAGAAAATTCAGTGACCCCATGACGCCAAACCCAGCGCCAAATCTGCCGGGCGCGAAAGGCGGGCAAACCCTCGGCTTTAATAGCCTCTGCCAGTGCCTCCACTTCCAACCCCAAGAGATCAATCCGCGCCGTTCCCGGGGCGGTTGATGGGGGCGGTGTCTCCTTTAATTCATCCAGCGATTTCGACGCCAGATCGGTCATTACGAACACGCCTTATCAATGGATTGCATGGCCTTGGTGAAGCCGGTCAGCGAATACGTGTCGATGGTTTTATTGCCGCGACTAGACGTGCCGGTCACTTTCAAATTATTGCCCCGCTTCATCGCTTTGACCAACGCCAAATCTTGTGATGGTTTGGTGGCCCAAGCCCGCGTATCAACACTAAACAGCGAGAAGGACTTGCCATCAATGCTAAAGGTCACATCGCGGTCTTGCATATATTTATAACCCGCCACAACGCTCACGACATTGCGGTTGTCTTTATCGCGGCCATGATGCGTGACAAAAACGCGTGTCTCACCGCGGTTTTCACGATCATAATCGCCTTCCAGTTTAATCGGCTCACTGGTAATAAAACAGACAATGGCGTTGCCGCTGCCCGAACGATACACTTTCCACGCGCCGCTTTCGCTGATCATCTTGCCCGATTGCGCCATGGCCGATGTTGCCATAAACGCCACAATTATCATGGCGGCAAAAGCGAATGCCATGGTTTTCATCGTTGAATTGGCTTGCGCCTTCGTCATCAGTTTTGCTTGAGATATCATCTTGTTACCTTATTGTTGACCCCGTGGGTTCTATTGTCATCAACAACTGGCCTAAAATCACAGAAACGCAGGGAAATTGCAATGCTTTCCTGACTATTGGTGCGGTTTTAATCACTGGATTTTTTCTCCCGCCGTTGTTTTTTCCGATGCCAAAGCGGTTTGCCAAAGACCGGTTCTGGCAAAACCTCAACCGGACCGCCTGGGCGAACCGGGCGCGGGGCAAAACGATCTGTGGATTGCACCCGATCATACATCACCAGCGCACCAGCCACCGCTAGGTTAAGCGAGAATTTTGTCGGAATTTTGATCACATGATCACAAAGATCAAGCATCTCTTCGGTCAGACCAATGCGTTCTGCCCCCAGCACATAGGCGGCTGAGCGCGGGTGGCGAAAACTCGGCAACACCACCGCATCGTCGGTTAATTCAATCCCCACCAATTGGCAACCTTCCGGCAAGGCGAAGTCTTGCACCGTAGGGAACATATAAAGCGGAATTTGTTCAATGGCTTTCGAGGTATCAGCATGGTGAATTTCTTGGCGCGTCAGAATATCGCCCACGGTAAAAGCAAAAGCCGCGCCAAAGGCATGGGCGGTTCGGATAACCGCGCCAGCGTTGCGAGGCTTGCTGACCCCTTCAACCCCCAAAGCACAATAGCCGCGCATCATTGGCCTCCGGTTTCCGCGGCCATCTTATCCATGGCCTGCGCCAAACGATGATCGAGATCGGTTAGGCCATCTTGGTCATGGGTGGTGAGCCGCACCTCAACCCGGTTATAGACGTTAAACCATTCGGGATGATGGTTGAGTTGTTCGGCTTTGATCGCCGCGCGCGTCATCCAGCCAAACGCGGCATTGAAATTGGCAAAACGGAAAATCTTTTCGATAGCCTTGCCGTCAGCGCTCCTTGTCCAGCCAGTCAATTGCTCGATCATTTGAGCGATGGCGTTATCATCGAGACGTTCGGCCATAGTGGTCTCCTTATTGGATTTATTTTTGGGTTTGCGCCAGCACCGCCCTTACCGCCGGCAGAATTTTTTCAACAATGACCGCCACGCCGCTGATATTGGGGTGAATACCATCATCTTGATTAAGTTCAGGGTTTAGAGCCACACCTTCTAGGAAAAATGGATAAAACACAACCGCTGATGAACGATTTTTTGCCGAAGCAATGGCATCAAGAAAAGCCTGATCAAACGCCTGTCCGTAATTTGCCCCCATATTAAGCGGCGCGCGCATCCCGGCCACCAACACAGGCAATTGTTGATCTTGAATAGCCCGCAATATAGCGTCCAATTGCACGCGCATATTTTCCGGTGACAGCCCTCGCAACGCGTCATTGCCACCAAAGACCACCATCACCGCATCGGGTTGATCGGCCAGCGACCACGCGATGCGGCTCGCGCCTCCCGCCATGGTATCGCCTGAAATCCCGGCGTTAATCACCGCCACGTCAGCCCCTTCAGCATTGAGCGCGGCTTGCAATTGATCCGGAAAAGCAACGCCTTGAGGCAGACCATACCCCGCCACAAGGCTATCACCAATCACCAGCAAGGTTTTGTCCTTTGCCAAAGCCAGCATTGGCAGGGGCAGGCTGATGAGCATCACCAATAAGATTGATAAAAAACGTCGCATCAATTTGAAATCCACCGGCTTCATTCCAATATAGGTACTATCGAATATAGGTATTATATAGTCTCAGTTCATGATGGCGCAAACACATGGCCATAATACGGCGCATCGCACCATTGCCCATTTAACCTTAATCACCTTGTCTTGACCAACTTC
>CAYNQW010000026.1:0-3790 GCA_964399415.1 uncultured Hyphomicrobiales bacterium | reverse complement strand
GTCTTGACCAACTTCATCGGGATACCATCATGCCACACCCGCAACCACAAACCGCCATGATTGATCTTGATCAAGTGTCGCTATCCTTGCCAAGCCGCGCGGGTTCGGTCGATATTCTCAACAACATTTCTTTGCAGATCAAGCCCGGGGAAACCGTTGCTATGCTTGGCCCTAGTGGTGCTGGCAAAACCACCGCGATGATGGTGATGGGCGGGTTGGAAGCCATCACTTCTGGTCGGATCAGCGTGGCGGGTCATGATTTAATGGCGATGGATGAAGATCGCCTCGCGGAAATTCGCCGCGATCATATCGGCATTATCTTTCAGGCTTTTCGGTTGATCCCGTCCATGACCGCGCTGGAAAATGTGGCGGTGCCATTGGAATTGACGGGCACGCCTGATGCGTTTGACAAAGCCCGGCAAGCGTTGGTTGATGTTGGTCTTGGCCACCGCCTTGATCATATGCCCGATCAATTGTCAGGCGGCGAACAGCAACGTGTCGCCATTGCTCGCGCGATTGTCACCAACCCCGATATTCTGCTCGCGGACGAACCGACGGGGAATCTTGATCAAGCCACGGGCGCGGATATTATGGAATTGCTCCTTGAAACCGCTCAGCGTCATAACACTTGCCTTGTGCTGATCACCCATGATGAAGGGCTTGCGACGCGGTGTCAGCGCATCATTCGCATCGCGGATGGCCGCATCGCCGCCGATAGTGGTGCATTGGCATCATGACAGCATTACCCACCCATGGGCTGATTTCATCAATGCGGCTGGCGTTTCGTCTCGCCCAGCGGGAATTGCGCGGCTCTATTGGAAAGTTTCGCGTGTTTTTAATTGCCCTCACCCTTGGGGTAACCGCGATTGGCGCCGTCGGCAGCATTGCGGAATCCATGCGCTTTGGCATTGCCAAAAATTCGCGGCAAATGTTCGGCGGCGATCTGGTTGCCAGCAGCACGCATCAAGCCTTGCCCGATCAATTGCTGACGGAAATGGCTCGTCACGGCAAGACTTCTAGCCTTATTCAAATGCGCGCCATGCTGGGCAATGGCAAGAACAATGACCCCATCCGACGGTTGATCAGCCTGAAAGCCGTTGATGATCAATGGCCGTTGATTGGCGCGCCGGTGCTTGACCCGCCGATGCCCGTTGAGACAGCCTTGGCAAGCGTCAATGGTATGCCAAGCATCATTGCCAATCCGGGTTTGTTGCGGGTGCTTGGCCTTGACGTGGGTGATCATGCCCGGCTTGGTGATATTGACGTCCATATCAGCGCGGTATTGGTGAGCGAACCTGATCGCGGCTTTGGATTTGAGCAATTTGCCCCATCGGTGGTGATGGCCGCTGACAATCTGGCGCAGACTGGCCTTGATGTCCCCGGAGCCTTGATGACTTATCGTGAGCGTCTTCTGCTCGACAACCCAGCTCAAGATCAAGCGATACTCAAGCAACTCAACGCCATCGCTGATAACAGCCTCATTCGGTTGCGGCATCATAGTTCAGGCTCTTCGGGTTTCCGAAATTTTCTTGATCGCACAGAAACCTTTTTAACTTTGGTCAGTTTGACGGCGTTGTTAATCGGTGGGTTAGGGGTGTCTTCCGCTGTGCGGGCATGGCTCACCAGCCGCATGCCGGTGCTGGCGACATTGAAAAGCCTAGGGGCATCGTCCGCGCTCATTTTTCGGGTTTATTTCATCCAAGTTATGATCCTCACCTTCATTGGCATCAGCATCGGACTCAGTTTGGCGGTGTTCACCCCATGGCTGGTCAAAATGTTGCTCGATCGCGTCATTGCCGTGCCTATCGAAACAGGGTTTTTCCCAAAACCTCTTTTGGCCGCCACCGGCTTTGGCCTTTTAACCAGCATTGGGTTTTCCGTTTGGCCTTTGGGCAAAGCCCGGGAAGTTAAACCAAGCCAATTGTTTCGCGCGCTGGTTACCGTGCCGACCGGCCGACCACGCAAGCGTTACCTCACGGTGATTGCTTTGGCGTCTCTGGGGTTGATTGCCTTGACTTGGGTGGTGACGACAAGCCCAATCTTGGCCTTGAGTTTCAGCCTTGGGGTGCTGGGCAGTTTGATTGTCTTGGCGGGATTGGCTGAAGTGGTGATCCGCTTGATGCCGCGCTTGCCCATACCAAAATCCACCGCTCTTCGCCTTGCCATCGCTGCGATCACCCGTCCGGGGAATAGCACCCGAAGCATTGTCATCACCTTTGGGCTTGGCTTGACGGTTTTGGTCACTATTGCTTTGTCGGAATTCAACATGAACCGCCAGATCAACGACCGCCTTGCCGATGAAGCCCCAGCTTGGTTTTTCATCGACATTCAACCCCAACAAAAACCGGAGTTTGAACGCATCACCAGCGCCTATGTCGGCACCGAGAACGTCATGATGGTGCCAATGGTCAGGGGGCGGGTGATTGCCATGGATAACGTGCCGGCCAATGAAATCAACGCCCCGCAATCAGAAGCTTGGATTCTCAATGGTGATCGCGGATTGACATGGTCTTCAGCACCGCCGCCAAACGTCAATATTGTCAAAGGCGAATGGTGGCCTGAGGATTACCGCGGGCCATTGCAAGTGTCCATGGATGATGAGGCGATGCTGGCCTTTGGCCTTGATTTAGGGTCAACGGTTCGCTTCAACATCGCTGGCCGTGAATTGCAAGCCACCATCACCTCAAGCCGCCAAATTGAATGGCAGAATTTCGGCCTTAATTTTGTGTTCATCCTAAGCCCGGGGATGATTGAAGCCGCGCCTCATAATTGGGTTGCAACCGTCGCCACCGATGATCCATCCATCGAAGCCGCGGTTGATCGTGATATTGCCGCCGCCATGCCGAATGTATCGTCGATTTCCGTTCGCGCCGCTGCCGCCACGGTCAGCCGTATCCTATCGCTGGTGTCGGTGGCGATACAAATCACCGCTGGCATCACGCTGGTTGCGGGATTTGCGGTCTTGGCGGGGACAGTCGCCGCCAGCGAAGCACGCCGCATCAACACGTCGATCATCCTAAAAGTGTTGGGCGCGACACGGCGGGTGATCTTAATGTCCTATCTCTGGGAATACGCTTTGCTAGGCTTGATCGCCGGCGGCATTGCCACCGCTATCGGAACCGCGGCTAGCGCCACATTAATCATTGGGTTCTTTGGTTCTAGTTTTGCATTCTCTGCGCCTTTGGTCATTGTTGTTGCCCTTGGGGGAGCGGCGGCGACAACCACGCTGGGCTTGATTGGCGCTTCCATTACGCTTGGCCGCAAACCAGGCCCTGTGTTGCGCGATGAGTAAGCCTTGCGATTTTCAAAAACTCGGTTTATATGACCTGCATGACTGATACAAACGCACCCAAAAAAGTTGTCCTCGCCTATTCTGGCGGCCTCGATACCTCGGTGATCCTGCGCTGGTTGCAAGATGCCCATAACGCTGAAGTGGTGACCTTCACCGCCGATCTCGGCCAAGGGGAAGATATTGAACCAGCACGCGCCAAGGCTGAAGCCATGGGCATTAAGGAAATTTACATTGAAGACCTGCGCGAAGAATTCACCCGCGATTACGTCTTCCCAATGTTCCGCGCCAACGCGCTTTATGAAGGCGAATACCTTCTTGGCACATCCATCGCACGGCCGCTGATTGCCAAGCGTCAGATTGAAATTGCCCGCGAAGTGGGCGCTGACGCGGTTAGCCACGGCGCCACCGGCAAAGGCAATGATCAAGTGCGCTTTGAATTGGGCTATTACGCGTTAGAGCCAAACATCAAGGTCATCGCACCTTGGCGGGAATGGGATT
>CAYNQW010000025.1:12612-17883 GCA_964399415.1 uncultured Hyphomicrobiales bacterium | reverse complement strand
CGGTGAAGGTGATGAATGGATGGATTGGGCATTATGCCTATAACA
This sequence comes from uncultured Hyphomicrobiales bacterium, assembly GCA_964399415.1. GTDB lineage: Bacteria > Pseudomonadota > Alphaproteobacteria > Puniceispirillales > UBA1172 > JAGWAQ01. The sequence goes on along the minus strand of CAYNQW010000025.1, from coordinate 17,838 downwards.
CCCTTGATCAAAACGCAATTGTTGGCCATCACGATGAGGTGGAAAATTTCATCATGGTCAATGGATTTTCAGGCCATGGGTTTCAGCAATCGCCCGCCATGGGGCGTGGGGTGTCTGAACTTGTTACCTATGGCGAATACCGCAGTTTAGATTTGAGCCCGCTTGGGTTTGAGCGTATCCGCGCAGGCAAACCCTTTTTGGAAAAGGCTATTATTTAGAAATAGCCATGCTCTAGTAATCTTGATTGAGGGCGTCTTCGGCGGGTATCTCGCGCTCACGGCGGGCGATGTAATCAAGCAAAGCGTCATTGGTCGCGTCATCAAGTTTCGGTTCTTGATAATCATCCAGCAACTGTCGTGCTTTTTCCAAACCGCGCGTGGTGGCGTCTTTTGAGCCTTCCGCTACCCATTGTTCGTAGGAATTGTTGTCAAACAGTTTAGGCATGAAAAACGCATCCTGAAAATTGGCTTGTGTATGCGGGTGACCAAGGTAATGCCCGCCGGGGCCGATATCACGAACCGCCGCTAGCGCCTCATCAAAATCAGCCCAGTTCAGGCCTTGCATCATGCGATAAGCCATTTCGCATTGTTCTGCATCAATGATGAATTTCGCCATGGAACAATGCATCCCTGCTTCATTCCAACCTGCGGAATGCCAGATGTAATTCGCACCGGACAGCATTACCGCCATCAAGGTGGTGGCGCTTTCATAACCGGCTTGCGCGTCTAGGGTTTTTGCCCCGCCAAGGGTGTTTGAGGTGCGCCAAGGCACGTTATAATAGCGCGCCATTTGCCCGATCATAAAATTCATTAAACTGATTTCGGGTGTCCCCGCCATAGGCGCGCCCGATTGCATGGAAACGGTGGATAAATAATGGCCGTAAATCGCAGGGCATCCTTTTCGCACCACTTGCGTATAGGCCAAAGCCGAGAGTGCTTCGGCGTTTAACTGCGCCACCGCTGGCACCGTCGATGCTGGGGTATTGGCGCCGCCCAACACAAAAGGTGAGCAAAGAACAGGCTGATTGCGGCGGTTAAAGGCACGCATGGCGCTGAGCATGGTTTCATCCCAAACCAGCGGAGAATTGCCATTGCAATTGCCGGTCACCACCGCGTAGGTTTCCATGAATTCCTCACCAAAGAGAATGCCACACATATCCAGCACGTCTTCGGCGTTCTTGCCCGATGTTGTCATGCCCATGAACGTCTTGTCGGAATGTTTCATCGACGAATAAGTGATCCGCAAATGCCGGTGTGAGACAGGGTGATCCATTGGTTCAACAATGTGGTGAGCCGACGAATGCAGGGCTGGCAACATATGCGATAATTTGTGAAAATTCGCCAAGTCATCCAAGGTTGGGTTGCGGCGCACGTCATCAAGATCACGCAAATAAGGCGCGCCCGTCATGGGGATGAACATCGAATGGAGGCCGCCAATATCAATATTTTTTTCAGGGTTACGCGCGTGATAAGTGATGCTTGAAGGAATGCTGCTCATCAATTCTCGGATCATCTCGCGATCAAGTTTGACCAAATCCCCGTCGACTTTCGCGCCTGCCCGCCGCCAATCTTCAAGCGCGATGTCATCTCGGAACACCACGCCGACTTCTTCTAGAATTTTCATCGAGGCGTTATCAATTTTTTCCACCTCCTCAAGACTCATAGGCTCAACCAGCGGCATATTGCGTTTTAAGGGCGGCAACATGGCATCAGAAACTTTGGTTCGTAACGCTCGCCGCTCACCTCGCCCGCCACGACGGGCTTTAAGATCAATATCCTTGGACATGGCCTGCACCTAAATACAAGTTGTATACAATTCCGTTTTGCGCTAATGTTATGATCCTGTCAACGATATTCAACGCGCGATGATCCTGACAGAATGATGAAACAAATCATGAATAGCAAGATGCCAGATACGCAGATCACCACGCCTAACGGTGCGCCCATTGATGGGAAAAAAATCACCAAAGATGAGGTGCTAACCTTGTTGCGGCGGCAAATCCTCACCATGGAGTTAAAGCCCGGGGATGCGCTGGATGAAACCAGTTTGGCGCAGCGCTATGGCCTGTCGCGCACCCCAATGCGAGAAGTTTTGCGGCAATTGTCTGGCGAAGGGTACACGCAAATCCGCGAGCATAAAGGCGCGATTGTCTCGCCCATGGATCATCAATCCATGCGGCAATTTTTCTTGAGCGCGCCGATGATTTACGCGGCTGTTTCGCGGCTGGCGGCGCAAAGCGCAACATCCCCCCAAATCAAAGTCTTGGCTGATTTGCAAAACCAATTCAAAGACGCGGTGCAGCACCAATCTGTTGAAGGCATGGTCTATTACAATGATCGCTTTCATCACCAGATTGGTGTCATGGCCGATAACCCTTATTTGATGCCAAGCCTGCAACGATTGTTGATTGATCACGCTCGGATTGGTCAAACCTTCTGGGTGAAAAAAGACGCGCCTCAGCAAGACGATCAACCCCTTGATAAAATCACCCGAGCAAGCCAGCACCACGATGCCTTTATTGAAGCATTCGATGCGGGTGATGAAGATGAAGCCGTCCGGCTGACGCTTGAACATTGGACATTATCAAGCCACTATATGCACCTTTACATTCATCCAACGCCATTGGAATTTGATATTAAGCCGTAACGATCAGATTGTAGAAAGAGAAACGCAATTATGGAATTCAGAGGGATTTATACGCCGGCGATCACCCCATGCCATGAAGACATGAGTTTGGATCGTGATGGTTTTGCTCAAGTGCTTGATCACCTGATCGAAGAAGGGGTGGATGGCATTGTCATCGCGGGTACAACGGGTGAATATTACGCGCATTCGATGGAAGAACGGGTCGATCTGTTGAAATTTGGTTGCGCGCATATCAATGGCCGAGTGCCGGTGGTTGGCGGTACCGGGGCGCTTCGCACCGAAGATTCCATCATGCTGGCGGGTGCAGCGAAAGCCGCTGGATGCGACGCGATTTTGATCGCCACCCCGCCTTATTCCTTGCCCACAGGACGAGAGAACGCCTTGCACGCGCTTGCGGTGGAACGCAGCGTTGATATGCCGGTGATGCTCTATAATTATCCCGGGCGGATGGGATCAATGATGGATGAAGAGTTTCTGGATCGGGTTGGTCAATCGCCTAATTTCAAAGCCATCAAAGAATCATCAGGCGATATAAATCGCGTGCATTTGCTGGCGCGGCGCTATCCTCACATTGAGTTGAGCTGCGGGATGGATGATCAAGCGCTTGAGTTCTTCGCTTGGGGAGCAAAAAGTTGGGTTTGCGCCGCGAGCAATTTTGCCATGTCTGCCCATAAAGCCTTGCACAACGCTTGCGTCATTGACGGTGATTTCACCAAAGGTCGCCGAATTATGATGGCCATGTTGCCGCTGATGACGGTGCTGGAACAAGGCGGGAAGTTTCTGCAATGCATCAAGCATGGCATGGCGTTAAGGGGGTTGCCATCAGGGCCGCCACGTTTGCCGCTCAAACCCCTCAACAAAGATGAAAAGCGAGACTTGGCGCAAGTTATCGCCACCATGAACACCACGATCAAACGCATTGAAGAGGAATCCCGGTCATGAGTGATGTGCTTTCACTGGACGAATACACGGCCATCGCGGCCAGCCTGACCCCGCCATCGGAGGCGTTTATTAATGGCGGCTTCCGCAAAGGGCGCGGTGATGCTATGGCGATCACCAACCCCGCGACAGGCGAGACCATCACCAGCATTCATCAATGCACATCCGACGATGTTGATGATGCTGTTCTCGAAGCGCGAAAGGCTTTTAACGAGGGAAGCTGGAGCCGTCTGCATCCGGCTGAACGAAAAGACGTGCTGATCCGCCTGTGCAAATTGATCACCCGCAATCGCCATGAACTGGCCGTGATGGAAGCGGTTGATAGCGGCAAGCCGATCCGAGATTGCGCCGAGATTGATATTCCAGAAACCATCCACACCATCAAATGGCACGCCGAAGCAATAGACAAAATCTATGATCAAACCGCGCCGGTGGGGGATGATGCGATGGCTATGATCGTGCGTGAACCCATTGGCATTGTTGGCTGTATTTTGCCTTGGAATTTCCCAATGCTGATGATGGCTTGGAAGATTGGCCCAGCTTTGGCGGCGGGCAATTCAGTCATTGTCAAACCAGCAGAACAAACGCCTTTGACCGCGCTTCGGATTGCGGAATTGGCGATGGAAGCTGGCTTGCCGCGCGGGGTTTTGCAAATTCTGCCTGGCGATGGCCCAACCACGGGTCAGCCCATAGGCTTGCATCCTGATATTGATATGGTGAGTTTTACCGGCTCCACAGAAACAGGCCGCCGGTTTTTGAAATACGCCGCGGATTCAAACCTCAAGAAAGTGACGCTGGAATGCGGCGGCAAAAATCCAGCGATTGTTCTTGATGACGCTGAAAATCTGGATGATGTCGCAGGGCATATCGTCAATGGCGCGTTCTGGAATATGGGTCAGAATTGCTCCGCCACGTCACGCTTGATTGTCCATAAAGACATCAAAGCCGAATTGATGGCGCGCATCCTAGATCACGTTAAAGAATGGCGGCATGGCAACCCGCTTGATCCAATCAATCGCATGGGCGTTTTGGTTGATCAAGATCATTTCAAAAAAGTCACCTCGATGATTGAGGCGGCAAAAAAGGCCGGGCTTAAGCCGATCACTGGCGGCGACAGCCCCGATGGCGCAGGGGTCGCACCGACCATCTTTGACGGCATCAAATCTGGCGATCCCTTGGCCACGGATGAAATTTTTGGCCCTGTCTTGGCGGTGATTGAAGTCGCGTCCGCGGAAGAAGCAATCGAAATTGCCAATGATACCAATTACGGTTTGGCTGGATCCGTCTTCTCCAGCAATATCCGAAGCGCCCTTCGTTTGGCGCGGCAGATGCGGGCAGGAACCGTCACGGTCAATAATTATGGCGAAGGCGATATCACCACCCCATTTGGCGGCTATCGGGAATCAGGTTTCGGCGGGCGCGACAACAGCCTTGCCGCCCATGATCAATACACCGAGATCAAAACCATTTGGGTGGATTTAAGCGATCCAAAACCTGAGACCCTCGGCTGATGAGATTCACGTATAAAGCACGCCGCTTGCCGCGTGATCCAGGGCCGGCGGCGTGGCATGAAATTCTGCCGCCTGGTCAGCATTACCCGCCGCTGGATGATGACATCACTTGCGATTGGCTGGTTATCGG
>CAYNQW010000025.1:0-12512 GCA_964399415.1 uncultured Hyphomicrobiales bacterium | reverse complement strand
CGCCAAGCGATTGCTTTTGCAAAAGACGTGGCGGAGGAATTTAACCTGCCGCAAGAAACCGTGGATGCTCAAGGCCGGGTGAATGGCGCGGTGACCAAAGTTGGTCTTCATCACAACACCGAATATGCCGAACACTTGACCCGATTAGGGGAGCCGTTTGAACATCTCGACGCGCAGGCCATGGCGGAGCTGACGGGTAGCCATTTTTACACCGCCGGGCTTTATATGCCGGGCACGGTATTGCTGCAACCCGCACAATATATTCGCGGCTTGGCTCAAGGTCTTTCGGGTCAAGTGGCGCTTTATGAAAAAACCCCGGCTTTGGCGATGACCAAAATTGGTCAAGATTGGCAAGTCGCAACGCCCCATGGCAAAATCACCACGCCGAAGATCATTTTGGCGGTCAATGGCCATGCCGAAAGTTTTGGCTTTTTCAAAGGCCGGCTGATGCATGTCTTCACTTACGCGTCGATGACCGAAGCGATGACAAGCGATCAAGTCAACGCCTTGGGTGGTCAAAAACGCTGGGGCATCACGCCATCTGATCCCATGGGCAGCACAGTGCGAAAAATCAGCGGCGTCGGTGGTGATCGGATTGTGATCCGCAACCGCTGGTCTTATGATCCGTCTATGGAAGTTTCTGATGCGCGGATTGCCTCTTATGGGCGCGATCAGGACAAAGGCTTCGCGCGCCGTTTCCCAATGCTGAATGACGTGAAAATGGAATACCGTTGGACAGGTCGGTTGTGCTTGAGCATCAATTCAGCCCCAGCCTTTGGCGAAGTTGATGATGGCATTATCGCCGCCTGTTGCCAAAACGGATTGGGAACAGCGAAAGGAACGCTGGCGGGCATTGCGGCGGCGGAATTGGCCACGCGATCCAATTCACCGCTTGCGGATGATTTGCTTGGGGCAGAAAAGCCTTCAAAATTACCGCCCCAACCTTTTGCTTGGATAGGCGCTACGGCAAGCATCAAATGGCGTGAATGGAAGGGACGTGCCGAAATCTGATCGGCTTGATTTCGCATCAATTACCGCTCATGATGTTGGGATAACCCTTGACGGGAAGGAACCATTCGGATGTCAACGCAACAAGCAACACTGATGGGAATTGCCATCGCTCCAACCATTATGAAAGACATGGAAACTCGTGAAGCGGTCTCGGTGACGGTTGAAAGCGGCATTGATGGCGATGCCCGCGGCAAAAAACGCGGACGCCAAGTGACCATTCTCTTTGAAGAGGACTGGGCTGATGCTGTGGCAGAAACAGGCCCTGCGATGGACTGGATCGAACGGCGCGCCAATCTTCTTGTTCGAGGGATGCGCGGCCCCCAAGAAGAGGGCGGTGTTTTCACCATTGGTGACGTGGTCTTGGAAGTGGCGATGGAAACCGAGCCTTGTGCGCTGATGGAAAGCAAGCGCCCGGGATTGCGAGCCGCCATGACCCCAAAATGGCGCGGCGGCGTTTGTTGCGTGGTCAAATCTGGCGGCGATTTGCGCCTTGGTGATACGGTCTCTTACGCGCCGAAATCCTAAGTTATAGGGTTTAACCTTCTATTGTTGATCTTAACAAGCCATTGCTTGCCGTGGTCGTCTTGCGGTTTTGAGAGGCCATGATAAAATAACCGATCTGGAGAAGGGATGAGCAGATGGCGCCTGTGATTGATAAATGCTTAGAGGCTGGGGTTCGTATGACCAATCAGCGGCGCATCATCATTGAGTTGATTGATGATGCAGATGATCACCCTGATGTTGATACCATCTACCGCCGCGCCATTGAATTGGATAACACGATCTCACTGGCCACGATTTACCGCACAGTGGGCGTGCTGGAGCAGGCTGGGATTATTGATAAACTTGATGTTGGGGATGGGAAGGCGCGTTATGAACTTTCCGGTGAGCATCATGAGCATCTGGTGGATGTCGATAGCGGCGAAATCCATGAATTTCAGCACGCTGAACTCGAAGCCCTCAAAGAAAAAATTGCCCGCGATATGGGCTTTGAATTGGTTGGCCATCGGCTGGAATTATTTGGCCGCAAAATCAAAACCTCTTGATCAGTAAACCCTCGTGACAACCTCCACCACGCAAAAAAAGAAGATGGTCTTCTGGTCGCCGCAAGGGGTTCAGATCGGCATTTGCGCGTTGTTGTTGATGCCTATTCTTGCCTTGGTGGTGACCGCCATGGGAGACACCCAAGGCTTGATGCGTCATTTATTTGCAACCGTTTTGGGGCGGTATTTCACCAACACCATTTTGTTGATGCTTGGGGTGGCGGTTGTGGCCTTGGTGTTTGGCGTTAGCACCGCTTGGGTGGTGAGCCGGTATAAATTTCCCGGGCGGCAAATTTTGGAATGGATGCTGGTTCTTCCTGCTGCGGTGCCGGCCTATATCATTGCCTATACCTATACGGATTTTTTGGAATACGCCGGGCCTGTGCAAAGCAGTTTACGCGGGCTGCTGAATGTGACCTCAGCGCGGGATTATTGGTTTCCAGATATTCGCTCGATGCCCGGCGCCATGCTGGTGATGGGGGCGGTGCTATACCCTTATGTCTACATCACCACCCGCACGGCATTTCGGCTGACCTCAACACGCCTGTTTGAAGCTGCGCGGCTGTCGGGGGGTAATATTTTCACCACCATCGCCTTGCCCTTGGCGCGGCCAGCGGTGGTTGCGGGATTGGCCTTGGTCATGATGGAAGTGGTGTCTGATTTTGGCACCGTGGAATATTTTGCTCTCGATACCCTTACCTTGGGGATTTTTAATGTTTGGTTGGGGGTGGGCAATCTGACCGCGGCGGCGCAAATCGCGCTCATGGCTTTTGCCTTGATCCTCGTGCTGTTAGGGATTGAGCGTTGGGCGCAATCCAAGCGTCAAGTTGGCGGCGCGTCACGGGGGGTGACGGGCGTGCCGCAAATCAAGACATCAGGCCTTCAAAGTGGGTTGGTCATCATGATTTGTCTTGTGCCGATCATCCTTGGCTTCATCATCCCCGTTGGGGTATTGCTGTCGTTCATCATCAAAGGGTTGAGCGCATCCACCCCTGCGGGAACCGTGACGGCGATCATCAATACCATTGGCATTGCGGCGATCAGCAGTGTTGTGATCATGGTGGTGGCGATGGCGGTGGGGATTATCGCTGAATACCAATCAGGCCGACTGGGGCGGTTGATGGCGACAATTTCAGCGTCAGGTTACGCTGTGCCGGGGACGATTTTGGCCATTGGTGTTTTAGGGTTTGTGCAGGTGATTGACGCGTCTTGGCGATGGACAACCGCCAGCACAAATGGCCTGATTAGCGGCACGATGCTGGTCTTGATTTTCGCTTATCTGGTGCGGTATCAAGCGGTGGGGTATGGCGCGGTGCAGGCTGGGCTGAAACGCTTGCCGATCAATCTGATGCCCGCCAGCCAAGTCATGGGGCATGGTTTCGCCGTGTCGGTGAGCCGCGTGACTTTGCCCTTGCTGAGGCCGTCGGTATTGGCAGGATTGTTGCTGACCTTTGTGGATATCATGAAGGAATTGCCGATGACCTTGTTGCTCAGCCCGTTTAATTTCAACACGCTCGCGACGCTGACTTATCAATTTGCAAAGGATGAAATGCTCGAAGATGCGGCGCTTCCTGCTTTGCTGATTGTTTTGGCAGGGTTGTTGCCGGTGATCATCATCAATCGTTCTTTGGCCAAACCGCATCATCAACGGTGATCGCGATGGTCTCCTGCCGGTTATGCGCGCATCAAGCCCGCGATTTCATGACGGTCGATGGGGTGGATTATCTTGCTTGCGATCATTGCGGGTTGCGCTTTATGGCCGCCGCCTATTTGCCGTCTCCGGCGGATGAAAAATCGCATTACGATCAGCATGAAAACGATGTTAATGATCCGCGCTATCGTCGCTTTCTCAGCAGGTTATCGGAACCCTTAATGCAAGTCTTGCCCCAAGGTTCAACGGTGTTGGATTTTGGGTCGGGCCCCGGTCCTGCTTTGGCTAAGATGATGCAAGAAAACGGTCATGACGTGTCGATTTATGATCCGTTTTACGCGCCAGATTTAGCGGTGCTCAATCGTCAGTATGACGCGGTAACGGCAAGTGAAGTGATTGAACATTTCCATCAGCCTAAAACCGGGTTCCAACAAATGCTGTCTTGCGTCAAGGCAGGCGGTTGGTTGGCGGTGATGACGCAAGTGCAAAACGATGACCAAGCCTTTGCCGAATGGCATTACCGCCGTGATCCTACCCATGTGGCGTTCTATCGAGCGGAAAGTTTTGATTATATCGCCGCTGCCTATGGCCTTGAATTGCAACGCCCATCGTCGCAAGTGGCTTTGTTCCGCCGCCACTCATCACCGCCGCAAGCCTATTATTGAAATCACCTAGGCGGCTTCCCATATAAAGTTTAACGGAAAACCGTCCTCTACGCCGACAGGGTGGAGGCTTCATGTTGATGGTCATGGCGCCGATTGGGTCATGGCGGAAATGGAGTGGATTATGAACATGGATAAACTGACCGCGCTTGTGCGCAACGCGCTTGGAGAAGCGCAAAACATTGCCCTTCGGGCGGATCACCAACGGCTCTGCCCTGAACATTTGCTCTTGGCGCTTTTGGAGAGCGAAAACACCATCGCGGCGGTGCTGATTGATCGTGCCGGCGGCGATAGCATGGTACTGAAAGAAGCCCTTGAAAAATCTCTTTCGCAAATGCCAAGCGTCACTGGAACAGGCGCAGGGCAATTAACCCTCGATACCAGTTTGGCTAAGATTCTAGCGCAGGCGGAACAAGATTCACGCGCCCGTGGTGATGCTTTTGTGGCTGCCGATAGCCTCGTTGTGGCCATGGCCAATTCCAATGAAGCGGTGGCCAAATTGATGAGCAAATCTGGGGTTGATCGCTCACGGATCAAGGCCGCGCTTGACGCGCAACGCAGTGGCCGCACCATTGACACGGATCAAGGTGAAGAGGCATTTGAAGCTTTGAATCGCTACGCCACAAACCTCACGGATCGCGCCCGTAAAGGCAAACTTGATCCCGTGATTGGCCGTGATGCGGAAGTCCGCCGAACCATTCAAATTCTATCGCGCCGCACGAAAAATAATCCGGTGCTGATTGGCCAGCCTGGTGTGGGGAAAACCGCCATCGCCGAAGGGTTGGCGCAACGTATTGTCAATCGCGATGTGCCATCGGCGCTCTTGGATAAAACCTTGTTGGTTTTGGATATGGGAGCGTTGGTGGCAGGCGCGAAATATCGCGGCGAATTTGAAGAACGCTTGAAAGCGGTGCTCAAAGAAGTGCAGGATCAAGACGGTCAAATCATCCTCTTCATTGACGAGATGCATCAATTGGTGGGGGCGGGTAAAACCGATGGCGCGATGGACGCATCAAACCTGCTTAAGCCTGCACTGGCGCGGGGGGAATTGCATTGTATTGGCGCCACCACGCTCGATGAATATCGCAAATATATCGAAAAAGATTCGGCTCTTGCCCGACGCTTTCAGCCCGTATTTGTCGAAGAGCCAACGGTTGAAGACACGGTGTTTGTTCTGCGTGGCTTGAAAGAAAAATACGAATTGCACCATAGCGTGCGGATCAGCGATGACGCGATCATTGCCGCCGCGCGTTTGTCCAATCGTTATATCAACGAACGCTTTTTGCCCGATAAAGCCATTGATGTGATGGATGAGGCGGCCAGTCATTTGCGGATTCAATCGGACAGCAAACCCGAAGAACTGGATAAGATTGATCGCCAGATTATTCAATTGAAGATCGAAGCGGCGGCATTGCAAAAAGATGGGAACGCCCGCAAAGCCAAACGGCTCAAAGCCATTGAAACAGAATTGGCTAATTTGGAAGATCAATCAGCACGCCTGACGAAGGATTGGCAGGATGTTACCGCGCAACGCGGCGAGATCACCCGCTTGCAACAAGAAATTGAAGACGCGCGGCATCAATTGCAAGTCGCTCAACGCAATGGCGAATTGGAATTGGCGGCGGAATTGACCTATGCCACGTTGCCTGGGCTGGAACAAGAATTGGTGGCGGCGAAGAACGCGGTGTCGACGTCAGGGATGTTTGAAGAAAACGTCACGGCTCAACATATCGCCCAAGTCATCAGCAGTTGGACAGGCATTCCGGTGGAAAAAATGCTGGAAGGCGAACAAGATCGCCTGTTGTCGATGGAAGATCGGCTGGCGGAATCCGTGGTGGGTCAGCCGGACGCCATCGCGGCGGTTTCAAACGCCATTCGGCGGGCGCGGGCTGGCATCAGCGATCCCAATCAACCGATGGGCAGTTTCTTGATGCTTGGCCCAACGGGGGTTGGTAAGACAGAATTGGCAAAATCTCTGGCGCAATTCTTGTTTGATGATTCTCAAGCCATTCTGCGGATGGATATGTCGGAATATATGGAAAAGCACGCCGTCTCGCGCTTGATCGGTGCGCCTCCCGGCTATGTTGGCTACGAAGATGGCGGCAGTTTGGCCGAAGCCGTGCGACGCCGCCCTTATCAAATCATCTTGTTTGATGAGATTGAAAAAGCACATCCCGATATTTTCAACGTGCTGCTGCAAGTCTTGGATGAAGGGCATCTCACCGATGGCCAAGGCCGGCGCGTGGATTTCCGCAACACGTTGATTCTGCTGACGTCCAATATCGGCTCTGAGCATCTCTTGGCTCTGCCTGAAGCCGCGCCAAGCCGGGACGCGGAAGAAGCGGTGATGGCTGATTTGGCGGCGGTGTTCCGTCCTGAATTTCTCAATCGTTTGGATGCAACCATCTTATTCCGCCGGTTGGGGCGCGATGATATGGCGACGATTGTCGATCTGCAAATCGCGCGTTTGGCTCAACGTCTAATCGAGCAAGGCATCGATATTCAGGTGACGGATAACGCTAAACTTTGGCTTGGGGATAAAGGCTATGATCCGAAATTCGGGGCAAGGCCGTTAAAGCGGGTGATTCAGAACACCATTCACAATGAACTCGCCAAGCGGTTGCTCGATGGGCAATTTGATGAAGGCGATCGCATTGTGATTGATCTGGATGCCGCTGAAGATCAATTGACCTTTACCTCAGGGCGCGCGGCAGTTTCTGAGCCGATTGATCAGGCGGCGATTGCTTGATCCACCAAAAGGATATGGATTGCTGATCGAGGGCTTAGGCGTTAAAACGGTCAGTAATCCATCCTAGCGAAAAGGTCATGTGATGTTTGATTTGGTGAAAAAATTAATGGCAGGGCCTGACGCCGAGCCTCTCAGCGCGGATGAAGAATTGCGGTTGGCGGCGGCGGCGCTGTTGTTTCGGGCGGTGTTTGTCGATGGTCATGCCGATGATGATGAGATCGCCATGGTTCGCCGCATCATTGAAGATGAATTTGGCCTTGATGGTAACGCCACCAGCGCGTTGATGACAGAAGCCCAATCGGCGGCACAATCCGCTAGTGATCTTTACGGCTGGACGAAACGCGTCAACGCGCATTACAGCATGGATGAAAAACGCTATTTGATGGAAAAACTCTGGCAAGTGGTCTTGGCCGATGACCATGTCGATGATATGGAAAGCGCCATGATGCGCCGCCTTGCGGGGTTGATTTACGTCACCGACGCGGATTCGGCGCGCGCCCGTCAAGCGGCTCAAGAAGCCAAGTAATCCAAAGTTTAATTCCTGAAACCGCCTTCTTTTAAGAAGGAAAGTCTCCTTGCCAAGTCTGCGGCAACGGGCTAGTTGTGAGGTTGTCTTTTAGCCAATCTCGGAGATCATTATGGATAACAAATTTGACATCGGCCTCGAAAAGCGGAAAGCAACGCTGGGCGCAGAATATGTGGAAAACTCTCTTAACAACGCTGATGACTTCACCCGCCCCTTCCAAGAAGCCATGACGGCATGGTGTTGGGGATTTGGCTGGGGCGACGATGCGATTGACGCCAAAACACGCTCGATGATGAATCTCACCATGATTGGCGCTCTCGGTAAAATGCACGAATGGGAATTGCATTGCCGTGGCGCGATTTCCAATGGTGTTTCGGTCGAAGAAATTCGCGCGATTATCCATGTGATTGGGATTTATTGCGGGGTGCCGCAAGCGCTAGAATGTTTCCGCGCCGCGCGTAAAGTGCTGGACGAAAAAGGCCTGCTTGATTAGGTTTAATGCAACGAAATAATGGGCGCATGGTGAAGGTTGTGAGAATAAACAATCGCCGCGATGCGCTCGTTTCAACCGAAATAAAAACAACCGTCATATAAAAAGGATAGCCCGATATGTCGCTCAAGCAATTCTATATCAATGGGGAATGGGTTGACCCGGTCAAGCCCGAAACGCTCGATGTCATTAACCCGGCAACGGAAGAAGCCGTGGCCAGCATTTCTGTAGGGTCAGCGGCGGATGTGGATAAAGCCGTGGCGGCGGCAAAAGCCGCTTTCCCAAAACATGCCGCCACGCCTGTGGCGGAACGCTTGGAATTGATGACGGAAATTCGTGAAATCTATAAAAAGCGATTTGACGATATTGCTGATGCCATCCAAACCGAAATGGGCGCGCCGTCTTATCTGGCTCGGGGCGCGCAAGCCATGGTTGGTCTTGGTCATTTGAAAGCCGCCATTCGGTCTTTAGAAAACCACGTCTTTGAATATCAGCATGGTGAGTTTTTAATTCGCCATGAGCCTATCGGCGTCTGTGGGCTGATCACCCCGTGGAACTGGCCAATCAATCAGATTGTTTCCAAACTTGGGCCTTGCATCGCCTCTGGTTGCACGGCGGTGTTGAAGCCTTCAGAAATTGCGCCGCTTTCCGCCATGGTGATTGCAGAAGTAATGCATGAAGCCGGCACGCCAAAAGGGGTGTTTAACTTGGTCAATGGTTTTGGTCCTGTGGTGGGTGAAGCCATGTCCGCTCATCCTGATATCGACATGATGTCCTTTACCGGTTCAACCCGTGGCGGGATTGCTGTGGCGAAAGCATCGGCGGAATCCGTTAAGCGTGTATCCCAAGAATTGGGGGGCAAATCCGCCAATATTATTCTTGATGACGCCGTTTTTGCGAAATCCATCACCGATGGGGTCGATGGCTGCATGAACAATACCGGCCAATCGTGCAACGCTCCAACGCGGATGCTGGTGCCAGCCTCACGCCATGATGAAGCCCTTGAGATTGCCAAAGTCGCGGCGGAAAAAACCGTGGTGGGTGATCCTTCTGCTGACGATACCGTGATTGGCCCGCTGGTCAGCCAAGTGCAGTTCGATAAGGTGCAGGCGCTGATTGAAAAGGGAATTGAAGAAGGCGCGACGCTCGTCACGGGCGGTTCTGGTCGTCCTGAACATCTCAATCGCGGGTATTATGTCAAGCCTACGATTTTCGGTCACGTCACCAACGATATGACCATTGCTCGTGAAGAAATTTTTGGCCCCGTGCTGTCGATCATTTCTTATGATGATTTGGATGACGCGGTGGAGATTGCCAATGACACGGTTTACGGCCTTGCCGCTTATGTTACCGGCGAGGATAAAACAACCTTGGTGGATGTCGCGCGTCGGCTGAGAGCAGGGCAAGTGCATCTCAATTATGGCAGCGGCGGGGCGGATGCTCCTTTCGGCGGCTATAAGCAATCGGGCAATGGTCGCGAAAAAGCTGAATGGGGTTTTGAAGACTATCTCGAAGTTAAAGCCATCCTTGGGGCGTAACCTCAAGGCTGCCTAAATGAATGTTGTGTGAGGCGATGGCACGTCATGGCAAAATTGTATTTTAACTACTCTGCCATGAACGCCGGCAAATCGACGGTGTTGCTCCAAGCCTCACACAATTATATCGAGCGTGGCATGACGACAATTTTGCTGACGGCTCGCCTCGATGATCGCGCCGGCGAAGGGGTGATCGCCTCCCGCATTGGCATTTCTGCAAATGCAGGCCGGTTTGATGCCAATGATGACCTTTTCAACATGGTCAAAACGCAACATGAAGAGCAAAACCTCCATTGCGTGCTGGTGGATGAAGCGCAATTTCTGACCGCTGATCAGGTATGGCAATTGGCTGCTGTGGCGGATGATCTTGGCGTTCCGGTAATGTGTTATGGGTTGCGAACAGATTTTCAAGGCAAATTATTCCCCGGCAGCGCAGCTTTGCTGTCGATTGCCGATGATTTGCGGGAAATCAGAACCATCTGTTGGTGCGGCAAGAAAGCCATCATGGTGGTGCGCCTTGGCGCTGATGGTCAGCCGCTTGAAGTCGGTGAACAAGTCGATATTGGCGGCAATGACAAATATATTTCGCTCTGCCGTCACCATTGGAAAACTCGAAAATTGAGAGACGATTGATGGGCAAATCCGCCGATAGCGCCGTCGATCAAGACGTCCATCCCCGTGATGTCTTGTTTGGAGCATCTGCGCTTTTTGGTGAGATTGCTTTTTCTTTTGGCATCGCGATTTTTGTCAAATGGTTGGAGCCTAACCTATCAATCATCGTGATTTTATTTTTCCGATATTTGTGTTGCTTGCCGCTTTTATTCGCTTATGGCTTTGCGTTGCGCGGGCGGCAGGTGTTGCAAATCAACAATAAAAAAATTCTCACCTTGCGAACCTTGAGCGGGTTTCTTGGTTTATCGGGTTGGTTTTTGGCGGTGTCGCTGATTGACCTCAGCCTTGCCACGGCGTTGTCGCAAACCATGCCGATTTTTATCACGATCTTGGCGGTGGTGATGATTGGTGAGCAGGTTGGTGTGCATCGTCTTGGCGCGGTCTTGGCGGGTTTTGGCGGGGTGATGATCTTGCTGGGGCCGACACAGATCGCCGCCCCCGGCTGGGGGGTGATTTTCGGATTGGCCTCACCGTTTTTCGCCGCGTTGATGTTTGTCTTTTTGCGGATGTTGGGGCGTGGTGATGCGGCGGTATCCACCGCGCTTTGGTATAATATTTTCGGCACCGTGGCCGCGGGCGCGTTAGGCCTGATCCTTGGGGTGGACTGGCCGGATGCCGAATCATCACTTTCCCTTTGGGCGATGCTGGTGGCCATAGGGGTGTTGGCGTCGTTTCAGCAGTTGTTGATGGCGCTCAGCCATCGCTTCGCCCCCGCTTCAGTGC
This sequence comes from uncultured Hyphomicrobiales bacterium, assembly GCA_964399415.1. GTDB lineage: Bacteria > Pseudomonadota > Alphaproteobacteria > Puniceispirillales > UBA1172 > JAGWAQ01. The sequence continues at coordinate 1,450 of CAYNQW010000025.1, read as the reverse complement.
TCGCGCCGGTGCATTACACCTCTATTCCCCTAGGGGTGATGATTGGTGTTTTGTTCTTTGATGAGCAGGTGACGTCACGCTTTATTCTGGGCGTGGTTATTATCCTTGCCGCCAATTATTACATTCTTATCCGTGAGCGCGGTCGCGCATCGGCAGGTTAGGCGGCTCAGCCATAATGGGGTTTGCGGGGGGTATATATATATTCCCGCGTCATGGGCAGAGGGCTGTTTTTCTTGCGCAGTTGGATTTGAAACACCGTCATTTGCTTGGCGCGAAACGCCGCTTCGCATCCCGCGAGATAGCATTCCCATATCCGAACAAAAAGTTCATCACAAAGCGCCAGGGCTTTGTCGCGATTGGCTAGAAATCGTTGCCGCCAATGGCGCAACGTTTCCGCATAATGCAGGTATAAACATTCGATATCGGTGATCAGCAAATCGGTCTTTTCAATCGCTTTGGTGATTTGCGACAGGCTGGGAATATAGCCGCCGGGGAAAATGTATTTTGTGATGAAACGATTGACCGGTTGCGGTTTGGTGGGGCGGCCAATGGTATGAATCAGCGCGACGCCATCATCTTTGAGGTTGCGATCAATTTGATCAAAAAACCGATGGAACATGGCCGGCCCCACATGTTCAAACATTCCCACTGACGTGATGCGGTCAAATTGGCGCGTTTCATGGCGATAATCTTGGAGCAAGAAATCAACATCAAGGCCGTAATGTTGCTGGCGGCTTTGGGCAAGGGCAAATTGTTCTTCCGATAACGTAAGCCCGGTGACCTTGCCACCAGCCCGCGCCAGATCAAAACTTAACCCGCCCCAGCCGCAACCAATATCCAAGCACCGCATCGCGGGTTTAAGTTGCAATTTGGCGATGATGTGCTGTTTTTTGTGTTGTTGCGCTTCTTCTAGGCTGGCATTGGGCTTGGCGAAATACGCGCAGGAATATTGAAGGTCTTGATCAAGAAACAGCCGATAAAGATCATTTCCCAGATCATAATGAGCATGAACATTGGCTTTTGACCGTTTGGGTGTCCAGCCCTCAGCCCATGATAAAAAGGGCGCCACAACACGACGCCAGGTTTGGGCAAGGCGAAAGGTATTTGGCTCACCACTGGCGGCCATCAACGGCAGGATCGCATCATAAATGCGGCCATCTTCAATGGTCATATGGCCATTGGCGAAGGTTTCAGCAAAGCATAATTCCGGGTTAATTAAGAGATGGGCGAAATCTCGCCAACGGTGAAAGCGCAAGGTTGGAAGCGGCGGTTGTGGAGCGACCATAAGAACACCGTCTGGTGAGCGCAGGCCGACACCAGCATGGCGAAAAACATCACCCAATGTGCGATTGATAATGGCGTTTCGCATCCCCTCATGATCAACAGACAATGCGGTTTCGACAAATCACAATATTGTGATTGCTGAATGATCAATAGAGGAAAGACCAAT
>CAYNQW010000024.1:7757-18119 GCA_964399415.1 uncultured Hyphomicrobiales bacterium | reverse complement strand
GCGATGGATCGCATGGTCTTTGCGCGCGGCGCGGTGCGCGCCGGTCTTTGGGCGGCGGCGGCAAAGCCCGGGCTATATTCCATGAAAGATGTCTTGTCTTAAAATTAACGTTGGGTGTTTTTGATCATCGCGGTTACGGCGGGGAGCAATTCTCTTTTTTCGGCCGCGTGGAGAAAATTCCCAATTTCAGCCGATTGACCATGGCTTGAGACAATCAATTTCTGCTGGTGATTTTGATCATCATCGGGATTTGCAGAAGGTTCTAATTTTGCTTGAAGCCAAGGCGCGGGCAATTCATCGACCGTGGTGGTGCCGGTTTCGCTAACTCGCTCAATCCGGAAGGTTTCTTTGGTGGCGAGCAAATGCTCCCGTTTTTTGGCGCTGCGATAATTTAATTTGAAGACCAGATAAAGCACGCCAATCTCCGCGCCCATAAAACCAATGACCGGCCACGCGCCGATCAGAAAAAAACCAATCCCCATGGTCAGCATCAATCCCGCCAGCACACCCATGACAATTTTGAATCCTTTTGGACTCAAACTGCGATGTGGCCAAAGATCAATACGCGCGCTTGCGGCAATGCTTGAATCGCCGTCGATTGGTGGTCTTTTATCGGTCATGATGATAAAATGTGCCAGCAACACGGCATCGTCAAGGCAGAAGCCTGATTAATGACAGATTGCCGCAACGCAGAAACGAAAAATCTTTGATCCCATTGTTGAACCCAATATAAGGACAGCGCAATCCATGGCGGCAAAACCTGAAAAACCATCCCCAAAAATGAAGCAAACGGATATTGATGCTGCGTTTGAAAAATTAGCCTCCATTATGCCAGAGCCGAAGACCGAATTGAATTTTGTTAACCCCTATACGTTGTTGGTGGCGGTGGCGTTATCGGCACAAGCCACGGATGTCAGCGTCAACAAAGCCACAGCCCCGTTGTTTCAAAAAGTCACCACGCCGCAAGCGATGCTCGCGCTGGGGGTTGATGCCTTGAAAGAGCATATCAAAACCATTGGCCTTTTTAACACCAAGGCTAAGAATGTCATTGCCATGGCTGAAATGTTGATCCGTGATCACGGTGGCGCGGTGCCAGAAGATCGGGATATGCTTGAAAAATTACCCGGCGTTGGGCGAAAGACCGCCAATGTGGTGCTGAACGAGGCTTTTGGCCACCCTACCATCGCGGTGGACACCCATATTTTTCGCCTTGGCAATCGCACGGGCATGGCGGTGGGGGATACGCCGCTTAAGGTGGAAAAACTGCTCGAATTGCGCGTGCCGGATGCGTTTAAGAAGCAAGCGCATCATTGGTTGATTTTGCATGGCCGATACACTTGTGTGGCGCGAAAGCCGAAATGCGGCAATTGCGTGATCTATGATCACTGCATGTATAAAAACAAGACCAAACCAGATTAACCAGCACCGGTGATCAAATCGCGGTTATGCGCCCCCAGATCAATCGCGCATTGCTTGGCGTCATAAACCCCGCCTCTTTGACGATGACGTCCATGGCTTGACGTGATGATGCCTGGCGCAACCTTCGATGAAGGCATGCTGACAAAATCAATCACGCAATGGGGAAGCCGATATTGATAAATTTCAACCGCGCCATCACGGCGGATGTATTCAGGCGCTCCAAACCGCTGGATCAAGGTGGCAAAACTTTCGCCGATTAAAGTATTGGGCTCGACTTCTGGCGGCGGGGGCGGAGGCGGGGGATCGGCAGGGGTTTCTGACGCTGGCGGCTCGGTCAGGCTTGCTACAGTTTCGGTGTTTTCTGTTTGTGATGAAGCGGCGGATTGTTGATTAAGTTCATCAATAATCGCGGCGACGGTTTCATCGGCAATGGGGTCTGCGGGTGGCGGCGGCGGGTAATCCTCTTGTTTAGGCACATCCCAAACCACTTCCGTTTCGGTTTTGACGTTGGTTTCTGTTGTGGAATTTTGGCTCGGCGCAGTGACTTCAGGCGGTGTCGGCGGCTGACAGGCGGCAAGGCTCAGCACCAATCCACTTAAAACAACAGAAAAAACATAACGCATCGGATCACTCTTACCATAAGCCTTACAAAGGTCATATCCTTTCAACCTTCAGTTTTCAATCATTATACGGTATGAGAGATGGAGTTTATTGATGAAGGAACGCTTGTTATGTCCACCTCTCCCTCAATTGTGACGATTGGCAATGCCATTGTTGATATTATCGCCAAAGCCGATGATCAGTTTATTCAAGATCAAGGCATGGAAAAAAGCGCGATGAACTTGATCGACGGCCCCCGCGCCAGTCAACTTTATGATGCGATTGGCCCGGCGATTGAGATTTCAGGAGGGTCTGCCGCCAATACCGCGGTTGGCGTGGCGTCTTTTGGGGGCGATGCTGGATTTATTGGCAAGATTTCTGACGATGTGCTGGGCAAAGTGTTTGCCCATGATATTCGTGCCGCTGGCGTTGCTTTCCCGCCGGTCTATGATCCTGATAATCAAACCGCTTGTTCCATTATTTTGGTGACGCCTGATAGCGAAAGAACCATGAACACCTTTCTTGGCGCTTGCATCACCTTGAATGCCGATGACATGAATGAAGAATTGATTGCCAAGGCGGATTGGGCGTATCTCGAAGGCTATTTGTTTGACGCGCCGGCAGGCCCTGATTGTTATCAGCGTGTCGCAGAGATCGCTAAAGCATCTGGGACAAAATTGGCATTATCCCTATCGGATGCGTGGTGCGTTGAACGCCATCATGACGCGTTGATGACGTTTATGGCGGATCACACCGATTTGGTCTTTGGCAATGAAGATGAATTGCTCAGTTTGTTTCCCGGCGATTTTGAAGCGGCGTTGAAACGCTTGCCGGATTTGGTGGCGGAAGCGGCGATCACCAAAGGCGCCGGGGGTTCGATTGCTCTCAATGGCCGTGAGCGTGTTGAAGTGTCGGCGGATCAAAACGTGCAAGTGATGGACACAACAGGTGCTGGCGATCTCTATGCCGCGGGGTATTTATTTGGCCGTCAGCGCGGCGATGGGCTGGAGCGTTCCGCGCAATTGGCCACCATCGCCGCCAGTGAAGTCATTTCGCATCTTGGCGCGCGTCCGATGGAAAGCCTTGCGGCAAAAGCATAGGATTACTTGTTCAAACTTTCAAAAGCCGAGAGCGCGGCGGCTTGTATAATATCATTGACGCTGGCGCCCATTGGCACAATCTGAAACGGCTTATCCGCGCCAAAGATAATGGGGCCAATGGTCGAACCACCGCCAAGTTTTTTGAGCAATTTGAACGCGATATTTGCTGAATGCAGGCCGGGCATGATCAACACATTGGCAGGGCCAGACAGGCGCGAGAACGTATAATTGGCTTTCATTAAGTCATAATCCAACGCCACATCAGCGGTCATTTCGCCGTCATATTCAAAATCGACTTGCCGCTGATCTAAGACGTCAATCGCTTTATGGGCATTGGCGGCGGTTTTCATCCACGGATTGCCAAAATTGGAAAACGACATGATGGCGACCCGTGGCTCAATCCCCAAGCGTTTGACTTGGGCGGCGATGCCTTCAGCGATATCCGCTAAAGTTTCCGAGTCAGGGCGTTCGTGGATCGACGTATCGCCGAGAAAAACCGTGGTGCCACGCGACACCACCATGCTCATGGAAAAAATATCACGATGCCGTGCTTTGATGACTCGGGTGATGTGATCAAAACTTGATTTGAAGGATCGCGTGGTGCCGGTCACCATGGCGTCAGCATCGCCAGCATCGACCATCGCGGCGGCAAAGATATTGCGATCTTGATTGACCATGCGTTGGCAATCACGGCGCATCGCGCCATTGCGTTGCAATTTGGCGTAAAGTTGGTCGATATAATCGTCATTGCGGCCAGAATTTTTAGCGTTGATGCAGATAAGGTCTTCCGCCCCTTCGAGGCCAATGCGATCAATGGCTTCGGCCAAACGATTTTCACGCGCCACCATAATCGGCTCACCATATCCGGCGTTGCGGAAGGCGACAGCGGCGCGAATCACCCGTTCTTCTTCCCCTTCAGCAAAGACCACTCTTAGATTTTCACCTTTGATGCGGTCAAAGATTTTTTGCAAGGTTGAAGCGGTGGGATCCAACCGCGCCGACAGCCCGTGGCGATAAATGTTCATATCATCAATCGGCTTGCGCGCCACCCCGTCATCCATGGCGGCTTGCGCCACGGCGGATGACACTTCAACAATCAGCCGCCGATCAAAGGGGGCGGGGATAATATAATCATGGCCATAATGAAGCACTTTGCCTTCATAGGCTTCGTTGACTTCATCAGGCACATCTTCGCGCGCCAATTTCGCGATGGCTTTGGCGGCGGCAATTTTCATGCCTTGGGTGATGGAGGATGCGCGCACATCAAGCGCCCCCCTGAAGATATAAGGAAAGCCCAACACGTTGTTCACCTGATTGGGAAAATCAGAACGTCCAGTGGCGACGATTGCGTCAGGCCGCGCAGATTTGGCGGCATCGGGCATGATTTCAGGGATTGGATTCGCCATGGCAAAAATGATCGGTTTGTCCGCCATGGTTTTGACCATCGCAGGCGTGACAATATTCGCAACAGATAACCCTAGGAAAACATCAGCGCCTTTTAACGCGTCTGCTAACGTCCGGATATCGGTTTTGACGGCATGGGCGGCTTTCCAAGGATTCATATCCTTTTCCCGGCCTTCATAAATGACGCCTTCGATATCAACCATGATGACGTGATCATGCGGCACGCCCATGGCCTTGATCAATTCGATGCAGGCGATGCTCGCGGCACCGCCGCCACTGCTGACAATCTTAACCGTCTTCAGGTCGCGTTTTGTCAGATGCAAAGCGTTGATTAGCGCGGCGGCGGTGATGATCGCGGTGCCATGTTGATCGTCATGAAAAACAGGAATATCCATCAACTCTTGCAGGCGTTTTTCGATGATAAAACATTCTGGGGATTTAATGTCTTCGAGATTGATGCCCCCAAAACTCGCCCCCATGAGCGAAACAGCATCAACAAAACGGTCGACCTCGGTGGTGTCGATTTCCAGATCAATGCCATCAAGATCAGCAAATTTTTTGAACAACACCGCTTTGCCTTCCATCACTGGCTTGGCTGCTTGAGCGCCAATATGACCAAGTCCAAGCACGGCGGTGCCGTTGCTGATGATGCCAATGGTGTTGCCTTTATTGGTGTAGTCATAGGCTTTGCTGGCGTCTTGGGCAATTTCCAAACAAGGCGCCGCTACCCCCGGAGAATAGGCTAAAGCCAGATCGTTTTGACTGGTCAAAGGCTTGGTGGGGGTGATTTCAAATTTTCCCGGTCTGCCAGAAGCGTGGAAGGTTAAGGCATCCGCGTTTAATGATTTGCTCGTCTTGGGCATGGGTCGTCCAGATAATGGGTGAAGTCATGGCCAACAACGAGTAAACTAAACGCGTTAAGTGTTGTGCCATTAATCCTAAGTGATTTTATTATAGAATAAGATGGCTAATATTGACAATAACCATTGCTGAATTGCAATGTCTGATGGACGCTGAACCAACGTAAATTTGATCATGACCACCACCCCGCCACCCTCTTCTGAAGATCAGCCTCAAGGTGATGCCCCAAAAGCCGTGGAGCCTTTATCCCCCATGATTGATTTTCCCGAGGCCAATGCCGAAGGGGTGACGCCGATGTTGGCGCAATTCTTAGCGGTTAAAGACGCCCATCCTGATTGCCTGTTGTTTTATCGCATGGGTGATTTTTATGAGATGTTTTTTCGCGACGCGGTTGACGCTGCCGCCGCGCTTGACATTACACTGACGAAACGCGGCAAGGTTGAAGGCCATGACGTACCCATGTGTGGCGTGCCGGTGCATGCCGCGGAAACGTATCTGTCGCGGTTGATCCGCAAAGGCTTTCGCGTGGCGATTTGCGAACAAACCGAAAGCCCAGAAGAAGCCAAGAAAAAAGGCAATAAAGGCCCCTTAAAGCGTGACGTTGTTCGTATTGTCACGCCGGGAACTCTGGTGGAAGATGAATTTCTACCGCCACGGGAAAACAATTTTTTGATTGCCCTTGGCCAATCAGGTGGTGATTTAGCCTTGTCTTGGGTTGACCTCAGCACCGGTGATTTTTTTGTTGAAACCATTGACCGCGACCGCTTGCACGACACCCTCGCGCGGTTATCAGGGGCTGAATTAATCGCAAGCGATCAGCCCGGGGCAGATCACGGTTTTGCCGATGGTGAGGCCAAAGGCTTGGTGGGTTGTGTGAGCCTAAGACCAGCACGGCTTTTCTCGTCTCAAGATGGGGAAAAGCAACTGTGTTCGCTCTATGGCGTTGCGACCATGGATGGCATCGCGTCTTTGTCGCGAGCCGATTACGCCGCGGCAGGGGCGTTGGTTCAGTATTTGGATCAAACGCAAAAAGGCCGCCCCCTTCGCTTGAAGCCAATCGCTAAAGTCACCAGCGGCGCGGTGATGGAAATTGATCCCGCCAGCCGCCGTTCGCTTGAAATCACCCGCACGCTTTCGGGGCAAAGCAAGGGCAGTTTGCTGTCGGTGATTGATATGACCATCACCGCCGCCGGGGGGCGGCAATTGGCAAGTCGGATCGCCGCGCCATTAACCGATATTAGCCGTATCAATCAACGCCTTGATCTTGTGGACGCGGTGATGACCGAACCGATGCTGGGGCATGGGTTGACCGAAGCTTTATCATCCATGCCTGATCTGGAACGTGCCCTGTCTAGGCTTTCGCTTGGTCACGGAGGGCCGCGTGATGTGGCGGCATTGGCGCGCGGCATTGAAGCGGGTTATGGCATGGCCTTGGCGATTGATCAGCGTCAATCGGATTTGATCGCCGCAGAAGATTTGGCGGCGATGGCGACGGTCTTGAAAGCCCCGCTCGATTTGGCGGCAATGATCACGGCTGTTCTGAGCGAAGATTTGCCGCTGATGGCACGCGATGGCGGGTTTGTTCGCAAAGGCCATCATCCCGGGCTTGACGATTTGAAAGCCATGCGCGACGAAAGCCGCCGCTTAATTGCGCAATTGCAAATGAAATATATTGAAGACACCGCCATCACGTCGTTAAAGATCAAACACAATAATGTTTTGGGGTATCACATTGATGTCCGCGCGACTCATGCTGATAAAATGCTGGCCATGGATGGGTTTATTCATCGCCAAACCACCGCCCAGGCCGTGCGCTTCACCACCACGGAATTAGCAGACCTAGAACGGGATATGAGTTCAGCGGGGGATCGAGCTTTAGCCTTAGAATTGGAAATTTTTGACCAACTCTGCAGCGATGTCTTGGGGCATACTGATGCGCTCATGGCGTTGGCCGAGGCGGGGGCTGCGCTTGACGTGGCGGTGGCGTCAGCAAAATTAGCCGAACGCCGGCATTATTGCCGCCCCGAATTGGTTGAAGGGCGTCAGTTTAGCATCACCAAAGGGCGGCATCCGGTGGTCGAACATATGCTTGATCATGATGGTGGTCAGCCGTTTATCGCCAATGACTGCCAGTTGCATGATGAAGACCGCATTTGGCTTTTGACGGGGCCTAATATGGCGGGGAAATCCACCTTCCTCAGGCAGAACGCGCTCATCGCGCTGATGGCGCAATCAGGGTTTTATGTGCCGGCGGAACAGGCCACGATAGGCGTTGTTGATCGGTTGTTCTGCCGGGTTGGGGCGTCTGATGATCTGGCCACAGGGCGGTCGACTTTTATGGTTGAGATGGTCGAAACGGCATCGATACTCAATCGCTCAGGCAAACAAGCGCTGGTTATTCTTGATGAAATTGGACGCGGCACCGCCACCTATGATGGCTTATCCTTGGCATGGGCGGTGGTGGAACATTTGCATGAGGTCAATGGTTGCCGGGCGTTATTTGCCACCCATTATCATGAATTAAACGGCCTTCATCGTTCACTGAAAGCCTTATCGCCGCACGCGATGCAGGTGCGTGAATGGCAAGGCGATATTGTGTTTTTGCATGAAGTGGCGGCGGGCGGTGCTGATAAATCCTATGGCATCCATGTCGCGCGTCTGGCTGGGGTGCCGCCAACGGTGTTAAAACGCGCCGAAGATGTCTTGACCAGTTTAACCGAAGAAAACGCGCCGTTGATGTCATCGAAACTTGATGATTTGCCATTGTTTTCTGCTGAGGTAAAACCCGCGCTTTCGGCGCCTTCACCAGAAACACCTTTGACCGATTATCTCGAAGGCCTCTTTCCAGATACCATGACCCCGAAAGACGCGCTTGATGCGATTTATGCCATGCGCGCCCTGATGAATAAATCGCAAGATTGATGCGCTGATGATGCGCTAGGCTTGCGGCTATGCTAAATTAAAATGACATGACCAAAACCGAAACCAAAACCAAGTCGAATAAATCACCGCAATGGCTTCAGACCCTGAAGCCCAGTATTTTTGCACGCCCTTGGTATGATCAAACAGGCTTTGCCCAATCGTGTCAGAAAGCGATAGCCAAGGCGCGCGTCGGCAATACCCAAACGCTTCAGACCGCGTTATTGATGGCGGCCAAACCGCTCTTGGCGGAAGGCCGGGCGCTGATCAAAGATCGGTTTCTTGAAGACAATGATGGCGCTATTTATGTTGGCGGTTATGCCTTGATCATGGATGAGATCATTCGTGCGTTGTTTGACCGCGTGATCAAAGATATGCCGGCGGATGCGGATGATAACGCTTTAGCCTTGATCGCGACCGGCGGCTATGGGCGGGCTGAATTGGCACCCGCTTCGGATATTGATTTGTTGTTTCTGACCAATGTTCAAGCCGATAAAGCCACCGAGGCGCGGATTGAAACGTTGCTCTATGTGCTTTGGGATTTAGGGCTGACCGTAGGCCATGCGACACGGAGTCTGCGTCAACAGTTGAAATCCGCTAAAGACGACATCACCATCCGCACCGCGATGCTTGAAGGCCGTCACTTGGCAGGGGATCAGTCCCTGACCGATGAATTGTTCCTGCGGTTTGATGAAGATATTGTCACCGGCACGGCGGTGGCTTTCCTTAACAGTAAACTTGATGAGCGTGAACACCGCCTTGAGCGCATCGGCAATCAACGTTATGTGGTTGAACCTAATGTCAAGGATGGCAAAGGCGGGTTGCGTGATCTGCATACGCTGTTCTGGATTGCCCGTTATGCGTATCGCGTCACGTCACTGGAAAGCATGATCACCAATGGGATTCTTAGCCGCGGTGAATTGCGTGGCTTTGCCATGGCGCAGCGGTTTCTCTGGTCGGTGCGGTGTCATTTGCATTTGCGCGCTGGCCGTGAGGATGATCGGCTGACCTTTGACGCGCAAATGGATATCGCGCCGCAATTGGGCTTTCGGTCGCGAAGCGGCATGAAAGGGGTTGAGCGGTTTATGCGCCGCTATCACCTCGCGTCCAAAACTGTGGGGAATTTAACGCGGATATTCTGGGCGGCTATCGCGGCGGATTTTAGCACCAAACAGCGGCCATTTTTATCACTCTGGCGGCGGCGGCAAGCCCCTAAACCTTTTGTGGTTGAAACAGGGCGACTGAACATTCCATCGGACCTGAAACTCAAAGACCATCCCGAATTGATGATCCAGATGTTCCAGATTGCTCAGCAAAACAGCCTTGATATTCATCCCCACGCGCTGCGGAAATTGCACGCTAATTTGCGCTGGATTGACGCCGCTTTCCGCGAAAACCCCAAGCATAATGAGATGTTTATTGATATCGTCACCAGCCGGCAGAATCCTGAACGGATGCTCCGCTTGATGAACGATTCAGGGTTTTTAGGCAAATTTCTACCTGACTTTGGCCGCATCGTCGCGATGATGCAATTTGATATGTATCACAGTTACACGGTCGATGAGCATACCGTCTTTGCCATGGGTATTTTGAACGGGATTGAATCCGGTCGATTGTCTCAAATTGCACCCGTAGCATCGCTGGCGGTTCATGAAATCAACCTCAGGGATGAACTTTACGTTGCCTTATTGCTCCATGACATCGCCAAAGGTCGGGGGGGCGATCATTCTATACTGGGGGCGGAAGTGGCGCGGTCGGTATGCCCACGCTTAGGATTAAGCGATGCTGCGACCGAAACCGTGGCGTGGTTGGTGCGTCATCATTTACTGATGAGCGAAACCGCTTTCCGCTACGATTTGAATGACCCGATTACAATTCAACGTTTTGCCGCAGAGGTGCAATCTCCTGAACGCTTGAACTTGTTGCTGGTCTTGACCGTGGCGGATATTCGGGCGGTGGGGCCGAATGTCTGGAATGGTTGGAAAGCGCAATTGATGCGCGATCTTTACACCCGCACCATGGCGGTGTTGCGCGGCTCTACCCCAGATTATGAACTCAG
>CAYNQW010000024.1:0-7657 GCA_964399415.1 uncultured Hyphomicrobiales bacterium | reverse complement strand
GCTTATATCGTGGATGCTCGCATCACCACAAGAAAAGATGGCCTGACCCTCGATGTCTTCTGGGTGCAAAATGACGATAAAAAAGCCATCACCAACGCGGCTGACCTTGATGAAATTCGAAAGAATTTGAAAAAGGCCATGACCGGTATGCTCGATATTGATGAAGCGACAAACCGGCGGTTGATGCAAACGCCATCACGGATTCGCCGCATCACCGCACCAGCTCGGGTGCTGATCAGCAATAAAGCCAGCAACACGCATACGGTGATCGAAATCAATGGCAAAGACGCCCCGGGGCTGCTTTATAAAGTCACCCGCAAAATGGCTCAATTGGGGCTTCAGATTCAAACCGCCAGCGTGTCGACCTATGGCGATCGGGTGGTGGATGTGTTCTATGTGAAGGATGGTTTTGGCCTGAAGATCACGTCGGAATCAAGGCTTGAAAAATTGCAAAAAGAACTGCTGGATGTGCTGAAAGATAGCGACCCTGCCAATCAGGTGGCGGCATGACCAGCGCGTCATCGGGGCCAAGTTTTTTTGCCGCTTTTCGGCAAATCGGTGGGCTGACCGCCATCAGCCGCGTTTTAGGCTTTGGCCGTGATGTGATTTTGGCGGTCACGATTGGCGCAGGTCCCATCGCCGATGCGTTTTTTGTGGCGTTCAAATTGCCGAATTTATTTCGCCGACTGACCGCCGAAGGGGCGATCACCAACGCCTTCCTGCCGGCCTATGCCAAAGCACGAAAACAAAGCCAAGCGGCGGCGGATTTATTGGCCGCAGAAATCCAATTGACGCTGTTATGGGGATTGCTGGCATTAATGCTGGTGATGCAGATTTTTATGCCAGTGGTCATCAGCGTCTTGGCGCCAGGGTTTTCGGTCGAAGATACGCGATTTGATCAGGCCGTTACCTTGGCGCGCGTGACATTACCGTATTTGCCGATGATCTCGATGGTGGCGTTTTGGGCGGCGGTGACGAATGCCAATAATCATTTTATCGGCGGCGCGGCGGCACCAATTCTTTTGAATATTATGCTGATGATTGGCGCGGTGATCAGCGCGGTTGCTGTGTCCTTTGGCGCGGTGCCTTTGGCCTTGGCGGTGCCAATCGCAGGGCTTTTGCAAATGGCGATGATGCAACGGATTTTAGCGTCGATTGGCAAAACGCCATCTTGGGGTTTCTGGCCTTCCATCAGCCAAGCGGGCAAGGCCATGTGGCGCAAATTCTTTGCCGCCGCTCTTGGCGCGGGAGGCACTCAACTTAATCTATTGGTGGATATGGTGCTCGCGTCCTTGATGCCGGTGGGGGCAATTTCCGCGCTTTATTATGCTGATCGCATCGCGCAATTGCCGCTAGGGGTGATTGGCATTGCCCTTGGCACGGCGTTATTGCCGCGCTTATCGCATCTCGAAGCGGCGGGCAAAGATGCAGACATTCGACTGGCAATCGCTGACGGGGTTCGGTTGGGGTTATTTTTTGGCCTACCCGCCATGATTGGCGCCATCTTATTGGCAGAAGACATTATTGGCGGGTTGTTTGGTTATGGTGCTTTTGACGCGAAAATGATCACCCCAACCGCGCAAGTCTTGATGGCTTATGCCATTGGCATTCCGGCTTTTATATTGGCCAAAGTCTTGCAGCCTTCTTTTTACGCCGCCGATGATCCGAAAACGCCATTGATCATTACCTTGATCGCGGTGGCGGTTAATTTGATAGGCAGTTTAACCCTGATGCAAATCTTGGGCGTTGTGGGTTTGGCTTTGGCGACATCCTTGGCGTCATGGTTCATCGTGATCGCTTATGGCGTTATTCTATGGCGGCGGCGGCGGATTGATCGCCATGTTGGGGCAGGATTATGGGCGATGCTGGCGGCGACATTGGCCATGGCGCTGGTTTTGATGATGGCTTCTATGGCTTGGCAAGCGTGGGTGATGCCGGTGCAAATGACCTTGACTGGCGTGGTGAGCGTGGCGGCAACATTAATCCGGTTGTTTGTCTTGATTGGTTTTGGCGGGGCGACATATTTTGTCATGGCTTATGCGCTAGGGGCGATGCCAACAGAAATGATCGCGTCTTTTCGGCGAAGGAAATCCACGGCCAAGCAAGGAAAGGCTTGACCATCGGCGCTTGCCCCTTCAAAAGACAGAAGACAAATAATCTGCTGATCCCGCTGATGTGAGGTAAAAGATCATGCGCCGCATTTTTTCAGGAATTCAACCCACGGGCAATTTGCATCTCGGCAATTATCTGGGAGCGATCCAGAATTGGGTCAAATTGCAGGATGAATTTGAATGCATTTATTGCGTGGTTGATTTGCACGCCATCACCGTGCCGCAAGACCCACGGGAATTGAAGCAAAACACGCGTGAAGTTGCCGCCAGTGTTTTGGCCGCGGGCATCAACCCCACAACATCAATCTTGTTCAATCAATCACAAGTGCCGCAACACGCGGAACTGGCGTGGATTTTTAATTGCGTGGCGCGGCTTGGTTGGCTTAATCGGATGACGCAATTCAAAGAAAAAGCAGGCAAGAATCGGGAAAACGCAACCGTCGGTCTTTACGCTTACCCGACATTGATGGCCGCCGATATTCTGGCGTATAAAGCCACCCATGTGCCTGTTGGCGATGATCAAAAACAGCATCTCGAATTGACCCGCGATATTGCCCAAGCGTTCAACGCCATGTTTGGTGAAGAGTTCTTTCCCTTGCCTGAGCCGCAAATCCTCGGCAAAGCGACGCGGGTGATGAGCCTGCGTGATGGCAATGCTAAGATGAGCAAGTCAGACCCTTCGGAATATTCACGCATCACCATGCGCGATGACGCCGATACCATCATGGCTAAAATTAAAAAAGCCAAAACAGACCCAGAACCGCTGCCAAGCGAAATGGACGGTCTGGCCGATCGTCCAGAAGCCAAAAACCTGGTTTCGATTTATGCGGCTTTGGCGGAAACCTCGGCTGAAGATGTGTTGCGCGAATATGGCGGCCAAGGATTTGGCGTTTTCAAACCAGCACTGGCGGAAGTGGCCATCAACACCTTGGCGCCGATCACCAACCAGATGAACATTTATATGCAAGACCCAGCACAGATTGACGTGATTCTGAAAGACGGCGCAGAGCGCGCCCATGCCATCGCGCGGCCAATCATGGCAGATATTCGCCGCCTGACAGGGTTTTTAGGCGATAGCCTTGGCTGATGGCGGTCATTTTTTTCCGTTGCGGTTGTATATCAACCCTTGCCGGATTATATTAATTCTAATCTAGTGGCATCGCGAGATATCTTGCGAAAGGAGCATGACGATGTTTATTCAAACTGAAGACACCCCTAACCCAGCAACCCTGAAGTTTATTCCTGGTGTTTCAGTTATGGCTGAAGGCACGGCGCATTTTTCGGCGATCGACGAGGCTTCATCTTCTCCATTGGCGCGGCGGCTGTTTGCGGTGGATGGTGTTTGTGGGGTTTTTCTTGGCGGTGACTTTATTTCCATCACCAAAGACGATAGCCGCGAATGGTTCACCATCAAGCCGGGGGTTTTGGCCGCGATTATGGAACATTATGCCAGCGGCTTGCCGGTGATCGAAGACCATGGTCAAGCCGGTGATGATGGCGCGGATGATGATGAAACCGTCAAGCAAATTAAACATTTGCTCGACACTAGGGTTCGACCAGCCGTTGCTATGGATGGTGGTGATATTGTTTTCCATTCCTTTGATGATGGTGTGGTGACCTTATATATGCAGGGCGCCTGTGCCGGTTGCCCGAGTTCAACGGCAACCTTGAAAATGGGCATTGAAAATATGCTTCGGCATTATATCCCTGAAGTGCAAGAGGTTCGAGCCGCCAATTAGGGCGTTTGTTGTTTAGGTTCTGACGATGACGTCATCAAACCAGTATCATAAACATATTCTGGGCGTTCTTGCTTTTCTTGTTGCGCTTCAAGTGGCGCTGGTCACGGTGTTGGGTTTTGGGCCGAAAGCGCCAAGCCCTTCGCAAATTGCCGATAGCCGTGAAGATAATCTTGCCAACTCGGTTATGCGCCAAAAGGAATTGGAATCCATCTTGGCGCCGCCGCCGGTTTTGCCATTCTCCAAAGACGCTGACTTGCGGATGCTTAAAATTGAAGAAGAAGAAAGCGAATCCAACGCTCAAACCATCGAGCCAACCATTCGGATTGAGCCAGTTTATTTTGAAAACCTTGTGGTGCATGAAGACTTAAGCCCTGAAGAGCGTAAGAAAGAATTCATCGCCACTGTTTTGCCGTTGATTTTGCGCGCCAATAAAGAATTGTTATCGCGGCGTGAGCAAGTGTTGGATGCCATAGAAAATGGTGATCTGGATGCGTTGATGCAATGGGCAGAACTCTATCGCATTGATCCGATCCCATCGGAAATTGACGCTTTAGGCCATCAGTTGTTAAGGCGTGTGAACACGATTCCTGTGTCATTGGCGCTGAGCCAATCAGCCATTGAATCGGGTTGGGGGACGTCACGCTTTGCTCTTGATGGTAATGCTTTGTTTGGTCAATGGGCATGGTCGGAAGAAGCAGGTCTGCGTCCAGAAGAGGCACGTTATGACAACGCCGTGGTGCGGGCCTTCCCAGACTTATTTGCATCGGTGCGGGCGTATATGCACAACCTTAACACTCATTATGGCTATAAGGATTTTCGGAGCGTCCGGTCAGCCGAAGATTACAACATAGATTCGTTGATCGAAACCTTGACCCTTTATTCAGAAGAACGTGAAGTTTACGTTGAAAAGGTCAAAGATATGATCGTGGCCAATGATTTTGTCTTTTATGACAATGCGATTTTGGCCGATGAATAAGGGCTAATTCATAAGCGTTAATTTAGGGGCAACCATTGACTGCCCAGCCAACGCCAGCGTCCAGTTTCTTTGCCATCTTGAAAATACGGCATGGTGCAATTGATGCGTCCACGGGTGCCGGTGATGGCCTCAGGCAATCGCACTTCGATGCGTTGGCCTAACACGGTGGTGTTGACTTTGCCCATCCCAGACGCAAAACACGCCACGCGATTCAGCGGCCCAATATCTTCAGCGATGGTAAATCCATAAAGCGGCGGGTTGTTTTCCAGGACCATGCTTTCAGGCAAAATATCGGTGGCGGGAATAGGCAGGGCATTGGTGGCTAATTTTAAGCGACTCAACTCCCCATAATTTTCGTTAAAAGCAAAGCGAGGAAATTCAAAAGGGTTTTGCGTCTTATGCATGACGCCGGAATGCTGACCAAAAGCAGCGTTGAAACCCATCTCGCGCATCAGATCACGTATCTCAGGCGTATACTCGCCATAGGGATAAGCAAAATACATTGGCTTGATGCCCAGTTCTTCGACAAAGCGTTGATTGGAAATTTCAATTTCTTGCCGCGCGCTAGCGAGATCAATCATGTGCATATGAGGATGGCTGTTGGATTGACTGCCAAATTCAACCCCTTCGGCCTGCAACTGACGCAATTGATCCCAAGACGCGTATCCTTTGAGTTTTTTATCAATCGCCTCGGTGGCAACAAATAACGTGACCGGAAAGTTATAGGCTTTCAGCCGCGGCCATGCTTCTTGATAAAAAGAGATAAACGCATCGTCGACGGTAATCGCCACCGCACGATCAGGCAAGGATTCCCCAGCGATGATCTTGGTGGTGATTTCTGACAGCGGCAAAACGGTATAGCCGCCGGTGGCCAATTCGTTGAGATGGGCGTCAAATTGCTCCAGCGTGGTGTTGGTGGAAGGCAATTGGCTTTCACCAAAACGGTGATACATGATCACCGTCGCGTGATCCGCGGCGCGGGCAAGCGGTAAGCCAATCATCATGATCATTATTGCTGATGTTAAAGCGCGCACCAAAGATTGACTTAAACCAAACACCATCATCTGTTCCTTCATTGATTTGAATTTGTTATATCAAAACTGCTGGAACAATTCAGCAGAAACCAGCATATGAAGAGCAATAACCTGAAAACGGATCGCGTGAAGCAAAACCATGATAAGTGCAATGCCATGACTACAGAATTGATCCTCGCCCTAGAAGCCAGCAGCGGGCAAGCTTCAGCCGCGTTGGCGCAAAATGGAGAGATCATCCATACCGCATCGCATGATGCCGCTCATGGTCACGCGGCGTGGATGGTGTCGCTGGCCGAAGACGTGATGGCGGCTTCTGGTTATGGTTATCAAGACCTCTCGCTTGTGCTTGGCGGCACGGGTCCAGGGTCTTTTACAGGAATTCGGGTTGCGCTGGCCGCCGTGAAGGGGCTGGGTCTGACCACAGGAACAACCCCGAAAGGCATCAGTTCACTGGCGGGATTGGCCGCAGAAGCAAGCGATGGTGAACGGGCTGTGATCAGTTTGATTGATAGTCGGCGGAAAACAAATTTCATGCAGATCTTTGCGGCGGATTTAACGCCGCTAAGCCCGATTATAGATGGTGATGATGATCAAATATTGCCTCTGCTCCATGACCATCAAACCATCTTAAGCCAAGGGGTAATCATCAGCGGATATCATCGAGCACCTTTTGCGGATCGCCTCAAAGCTCAAGGCTTGAAGGCTGAGCCTTGCGGCAATGATTTTCCCCACGCAAGCGGCTTGATTAACGCCTATGGTCAATCGCCCTTGAACAGCATGGCGCCAGAGCCGCTTTATTTAGCCCCGCCAATCCTCGGCCAATCGAAGGTGAGCGAAAATAAGGAAGGCGATACGGCATGACCATGCTGGTTCCGCTGGCCATGTCGCATCGACCGGCTATTTGCGCCCTTGATGACAACGAAAATGAGACGGCGTTGGCTGCCATGATGACCAAACCTGCTTTTCAGGGGTTGGGGGTAGAGGTTGAAGATCGCCTGATCGGGTTTATCTATGGTTGGGTGATTGATGATCAGGGCGAGGTGATCCAAATCACGGTGGCGGATGATCACCGGCGGCGGGGATATGGGCGGCAATTATTGACGGGTTTTATGGAACAGTTTGAGTTGCAGTCCTGTTGGCTTGATGTCAAATCTTCGAATATCGCCGCCCTTCAATTCTATCGGCAATTCGGATTTGTTGAAGATGGCGCCAGAAAAGGGTATTACCAATCGACAGACCACAGCGCCCCTGCTGAAACGGCGCTTTTGATGCAATGGAAACGATGATCATGGCCAAAAAACTTCATATCAAAACCTACGGTTGCCAGATGAATGTTTATGATTCGGATCGGATGGCTGATGTC
This sequence comes from uncultured Hyphomicrobiales bacterium, assembly GCA_964399415.1. Taxonomy (GTDB): domain Bacteria; phylum Pseudomonadota; class Alphaproteobacteria; order Puniceispirillales; family UBA1172; genus JAGWAQ01. The sequence goes on along the minus strand of CAYNQW010000024.1, from coordinate 434 downwards.
TTGGCGCCGTTGGGCTATGCCAATAGTGACGATGCTGAAGGCGCCGATATGGTGATCATCAACACTTGCCATATTCGTGAAAAAGCCGCTGAAAAAGTATTTTCCGAATTGGGTCGGTTGCGCTTGTGGAAAGAAGCCGAAGCCGAACAAGGCCGGCAGGTGAAAATTGCCGTCGCCGGCTGTGTGGCTCAAGCCGAAGGGGAAGAGATCAGCCGCCGCGCGCCTTGGGTGGATGTGGTGGTTGGCCCTCAAGCCTATCATCGCCTGCCAGAATTGGTGGCAAATATTGATCCTGCCGCCCGCCATGCGGTGATTGATACCGATTTTCCGGTCGAAGATAAATTTGACTTTCTGCCCGAAGAGCATACACCGCGCGGGCCTGCGGCCTTTTTATCGGTGCAGGAAGGATGCGATAAATTTTGCACCTTCTGCGT
>CAYNQW010000023.1:0-18388 GCA_964399415.1 uncultured Hyphomicrobiales bacterium | reverse complement strand
CGCGAGTGGTGTAGGCTTTGGTGATGCCCAGCACATAGCCCACCGATGACGGCCCTATGCCTGACCCTGCCGCGGCTTGGCCAGGCAAAGTATTCGATGAGGTCACAAACGGATATGTCCCATGATCAATATCCAACATCACGCCTTGCGCCCCCTCAAATAGGATGCGGCGACCCTTGCGGCGATAATCATCAAGCAACGCCCAAACCTCGCCCATATAAGGCAGCAATTCGTCGCGCAAGTCCGATAGCATGGAGACGATTTCATCGACCGTCACTTCATCTTCACCGGCGGCACGCAACCAGACATTATGGTGAGCAAGCAAGGCGGTGGTTTTTTCCTGAAGCGCGGCCATGTCGTAGAGATCACCCATACGCAACCCACGGCGTGCGACTTTGTCTTCATAAGCAGGGCCAATGCCGCGGCCAGTGGTGCCAATCTTAGCGTCACCACGCTGGGCTTCCCGCGCCAGATCAACCCGTTGATGCACCGGCAAGATCATCGGCGCCGAGGTGGAAATCATCAAATTGTCAGGGCTAACCGACACCCCTTGCCCTTTCAAAATTGCCATTTCCTTGACCAAAGCCGCCGGATCAATCACCACGCCATTGCCAATCACGGACATTTTGCCGGGACGGACAATCCCCGAAGGCAAGAGGCTGAGTTTATATTCAACGCCATCAATCACCAGCGTATGGCCAGCGTTGTGACCACCCTGAAACCGCACCACCACATCGGCTTTTTCGGACAGCCAATCAACGATTTTGCCCTTGCCTTCATCCCCCCATTGGGAGCCGATAACCGCAACATTAGCCATGAAAACGCCTTTCTTAAACCTTAAGAGATTGGGGTGATTTGCCCATCAATGAGCATATGAGTGCAACGCCATGACCGGGCTTCTTCGTGAGCATCTTTGACATCTTTACTACCAAAGCGGCAGGAATGCCCTTCCCGCATCTGCGCGACCAACATCGCCAGCCCTGCGCCGTAAGGAACATAAAGCGAAGCAGGATTAGACGGGGCTTTTAACGCCCGCAACACCCGTTCCAAATAGAGCGTCACTCCGGTGGATTCTTCGCCCTTGGTATCTTCCAGATGGGTGCGATAACGGCCACCACGCCCCAATTCACCTCGAATGCCGGGGGAGAAAATCGCAAAGCCGACGCCATGGTGATAATCAAAGCCTCGGGATTCGAGGGGATCAATGGTCACCATCACATCAGGCATCGCGGCGCGAATCAACGCAGTCATTTCCACCAGTTCTTCCAGCATCACCGCGGCAGACGAAGGGATCATCGCCACCAGAGAGTTGACTTCAGCCGCCAATTGCTCAGCGGTTTGCATCGGCATATCTAAAAGCCGGCAAAGCGCATCCGCCTGCTTGCCGCCATAACGTTTGACCAGCATATGGTCTTTCGCCGTTACCGCTTGTTGAAGATCATCATCAGCTTCCACAATCGCCGCCAATAATCGCGGTGCGCCGAGATCAATGGTTAGCCGAGCCACGCCTGCGTCTTGAAGCGCGGCCAAAGCCGCAACCGCCACTTCCGCGTCATGACCAATTTGATGGGCGCCAATCATTTCCGCACCCACTTGAATCAATTGACGCTCAGGATTCAACGGATCCGGCTTGACCCGCAAGACGTCACCCGAATAAGCCAATCGAAGCGGTCGCTGCTGATGCTGAAGCCGCGTGCTGGCAATACGCGCAATTTGAGCCGTCATATCGGCGCGAATGGCCATCATTTGCCCTGATTGCGGGTCCATCACCCGAAAACTATTGCCCGCAAGGGACGCGCCCGGGCCATCGGCCAATAACGTGTCTTCAAATTCCACCAGAGGCGGTTTGACGCGTTGATAGCCAAGCCCGCGGAAACTGCCAAGGATGGAGTTGATCGCTGACGCCTCACGGCTGGCATCGCCGGGCATCAAATCGCTCAATCCGGCGGGCAATAATCCCGGGCGTGATCGTGGGTTTTGGTCAGGCGTATCCGCCATGGCGAGCCTCAAAAGAGAGAAGACGTTTAGGTATAGCCATTCCTACCGCACCCCCCTCTTTTCTGCAAGGGAAAGCGGTGGATAATACCGCTTCCCCCTAACCCATCACCCGAAATGCAATTGATCGGCGCGGACCACTTGCGGCAGATCACGGAGAGCCGATAAAAACGCTTCATCCGGCGGGCTGTCGATTTCCACCAAGGCAATGGCCTCGCCACCCACTTCCCGACGCCCGAGATGGAAGGTGGCGATATTGATCCCTTGCTTGCCGCAGAGCGAGCCAAGATCACCAATAAAGCCCGGCTTGTCGTAATTCCGCAAATACAGCAAGTTTTCAGGGAAATCGCTTTCAACGCCAATCCCCTGCACTTCGATGATGCGCGGCATGCTCCCCGCGACCAGCGTGCCAGCAATCGTGCGCGAAACTTCATCGCCGCCATTGGCGCGGTAAGTGACGGTCAAACGAATCATGGTTTGATAATCACACGGCCGGTCATGGCGCACTGACGACACATTGATTCCGCGCGATTGCGCTAAGGTCGACGCGTTGACCATATTCGCGGAAGCCATCACCGGCTCCATCAGCCCCGCCAAGCAGGACGCCACCACAGGTTCAATATTGAGATGCGCCGCCGCACCATCAAATTCGATGCTGATCGCCGTTAGATTTGTGCGCGTCACTTGCCCCAAGAAAGACCCTAATTTCCGCGCCAGATGCATATATGGCACCAAGATTGGCGCTTCTTCGGCGGTGACATTCGGCATATTGATCGCGTTGGTGACGGCGCCGCTGACCAAATAATCAGCGATTTGCTCAGCGATTTGCACCGCGACTTTTTCTTGTGCTTCGGCGGTGCTGGCACCAAGATGAGGCGTTGCCACCAAATTTGGAGCGTCAAACAAAATGTTTTCATGCGCCGGTTCTTGCACAAACACATCGACCGCCGCTCCTGCCAAGTGACCTGTTTCAAGCGCGCCTCTCAGAGCCACTTCATCCACCAAGCCGCCACGGGCGCAATTGATCAATCTTGCGCCTTTTTTCATCTTCTGGATGGCGTCGGCGTTGATGATATTGCGGGTGTCTTCTGTCAGAGGCGTGTGCAGGGAAATGTAATCCGCGCGTTGCAACAGATCATCAAGGTTGCATTTTTCCACCCCAAGGCTTTTGGCTTTGTCTTCGCTCAAATACGGATCATAGGCCATGACTTTCATCTTCAAGCCTTGCGCGCGATCCGCCACGATGGCGCCGATATTCCCACACCCAATCAGGCCAAGGCGTTTGCCCGTGACTTCAGTGCCGACAAAAGCAGATTTTTCCCATTTGCCCGCAATGGTCGAAGCATGGGCTTGCGGGATCATCCGAGAAGACGCCAATAGCATTGAAATCGCATGTTCAGCGGTGGTGATCGCGTTGCCAAAGGGCGTGTTCATCACCACCACCCCATGCTGGGTCGCGGCAGCCGTGTCGATATTATCCACACCAATACCAGCCCGGCCAATGACTTTCAGGGATTTGCCAGCATTGGCGGCAAGCACTTCAGCCGTCACTTTGGTGGCAGAACGGATCGCCAAACCATCGTAATCGCCGAGCCGTTTGATTAATTCATCGGCGGGCAAGCCCGGTTCATAATCCACAACAATGCCACGCGAGGTAAGGATATCCACCGCCGCTGGGCTTAACTTATCGCTGATCAAGACGCGAGGGGGAGTTGAATTATTGGTCATGGCCAGTGGCCTCCTTCTGTGCAATTTCTTTGAGCGCCCAATCAATCCAAGGCGTTAATAGGTGTAAATCTTCGGCGTCAATGGTCGGCCCACCCCAAATTCGCAATCCAGGAGGAGCATCACGATAAGCGGCAATATCATAAGCCACGTCTTCATCTTCCAAGAGACGCACCAAGGCTTTTGCCATGCGGGTTTGTTCAATCTCACTGGCGGAGGTGAACCAATCCGCGGTGATCTTTAGGGTGATTGAGGTGGGAGAAACCGTTGCTGGGTCTGATGCCAAGAACGCCAATTGATCATGGCTCTCTATCCAAGACTTAATCACGGCAAAATTGGCGTCCACCCGCGCGAATAGAGCATCCCGTCCGCCGATAGATTTTGCCCAATCAAGCGCATCAATCGCGTCTTCCACGCATAACATGGACGGCGTGTTGATGGTCGCCCCACGAAAAATTCCATCCTGCAATTTGCCATTTTTGGTCAGTTGAAAAATCTTTGGCAATGGCCAAGGCGGGGTATAGGTTTCAAGCCGCTCCACGGCTTTTGGCGACAGCACAATCACGCCATGAGCGCCCTCACCGCCGAGGGATTTCTGCCAAGAAAACGTGATCACATCGAGTTTTTCAATGGGCATGGGCATGGCAAAAGCCGCCGAGGTGGAATCGGCAATGATCAACCCCTTTCTGTTCGGATTGATCCAATCGTCATTCGGCACCCGCACGCCTGATGCGGTTCCGTTCCAAGTCAGCACCACATCACGATCATCATCGAGTTGACGGAAATCAGGCAGGTCACCATAAGCGGCATCAAAAACGCGCACATCATCAAGCGGCAATTGCTTGATGGCATCATTGACCCAGGTCTTGCCAAAGGCTTCCCACGCCAGCATATCAACGCCGCGCGCGCCCAAGAGAGACCACATGGCCATTTCAACCGCGCCGGTATCAGAGGCTGGCACAATCCCGATAAGATAGTCATCCGGCAAGCCCAGCAATCCGCGCATGGCGTCATGACAATATTGAATTTTGGAAACACCGTCTTTCGCGCGGTGAGAGCGACCCACAAAGGCATCATTCAAGCAGGAGGGTGACCATCCTGGACGCTTGCGGGTTGGGCCACTGGAAAAGTGGCGGTTAGCAGGACGTCGCTCAGGACGCGGAAACGCGTGGGTGTGATCAGGTTGCATCAACCTATCCTCCATAAATGTGGCCATTCGTTGGGGAATGGCGGCCCACGCAAAGTAATAATCTGCCCGCGTTTATTGTCAATACCTTTTTCAAAACTGCGATTTGGTTTAGAGTGAAGAACCACCACGGAGGCAATAATGACCAACGCAACCATCCCTGTATTATATGACCTCGTGACTGGGGATGGGCGATCACTGAGTCCATGGTGTTGGCCGGTTAAAATGGCTTTAGCGCATAAAAATATTGTGGTTGAAACCAAAGCGTTGATCTTTAGTGAGAAAGATCAAGTTATCGCCGCAGGGGGCAAAACCTTTCCACTTTTGGTTGAAACCGATGGACAGATTTTTGATGATTCGCGCTTGATTATCCATCATTTGGAAGAAAAACACCCCGATCCCACCCTCTTCCCCGGCGGCATCTCAGGCTTGTCGCATTATCAATTTGTCTTTCGTTATTGTCAGGCGATCCTTTTTCCAACATTGGTATCCATGATCCTTGTGGATATTCCTGATGTTCTTGATCCGAGGGATAAAGACTATTTTATCACCAGCCGCGAAAAGCGCGTTGGCATGTCGCTGGCGGATTATTGCGCCAAGCGGGAAGACCTGCGCCCCACCCTTAACAATCAACTCGACCCATTCCGCAAAGCCATGGCGGTTGGCGGTTTTATTTGCGGGGATGCGCCAGCAATGTCTGATTATACGCTGTTTGGCATGTTGCAATGGGCGCGGGTGACGTCACCGTTTGAACTTTACGATCAATATGATGATGTCTGGGATTGGATGGAAAAGATGCTCGATCTGTTTGATGGGTTGGGGCGGCATACCGCAAAGGCGTAACGCCGAAAGGTTAGACCTTCATCTCCGTTTCGATAACGCTGGCGATTGACTCCGCAAAGCGATCCATTTGCTTGGCGTCTTCGGCTTCAACCATGACCCGCAACAAAGGCTCCGTTCCAGAAGGACGGATCACCACTCGCCCTGTATTCCCCAATGTCGTCTCCGCGTCTTGGATGGCGGCTTGGACCTGAGGATGATCAATGGCTTTGATCATGGCATCACGATCATCGCCTTTGATGTTAATCAATCGTTGCGGCAAAGGCTTGAACCGACGAAGCGATTGGCTGGCCGGCTCACCAGACCGTTGCAAAGAAGCAAGCATCGTGATGGCTGCCATAATCGCGTCACCGGAAGTAGAGTGATCCGTCATCAGGATATGACCCGATGGCTCACCGCCAAGGTTAAACCCATCTTGGCGCATTTTTTCTAAAATATAACGATCGCCAACCTGCGTGCGCTCTAGGTTCAATCCCTGTTGCATCAACCATTGGGCAAAGCCGTGATTCGTCATCAGCGTGCCAACCACCGTTCTGCCCGCCAATTCTCCAGAAGAGGCCATGGCATCGGCGATGACCGCAAGGCATTGATCACCATCAATAATCGCGCCGGTTTCATCCGCCATGATCAGTCGATCCGCGTCACCATCAAAGGCAATGCCGACATCCGCGCCATGGGTCACCACCGCTTCCGCCATGGTTTGCGGGAAGACCGCTCCGCAATTTTGGTTGATATTCATGCCATCAGGGTCAATGGCAATGGGGATGACTTCAGCGCCAAGTTCAAACAATACATCCGGTGCCGCACGATACGCCGCACCATTCGCACAATCCACCACAACTTTCATGCCTTCAAAGCGCATGGATCTTGGGATGGCGATTTTGACCGCTTCGACATATCGCCCAAGCCCGTCAAGCATTCGCCGCGCGCGACCAAGTTTTGCCGGTTCTGCAAGCGGGATATGACCGCTGATGATGCGACTGATGGCATCTTCTGCGGCATCAGGCAATTTATAGCCATCAGGGCCAAACAATTTGATGCCATTATCATAATGCGGGTTATGGCTGGCGGAGATCATCACGCCAAGATCAGCCCGCAAGGTGCGCGTCAAATAAGCCACCCCGGGGGTTGGCAACGGGCCTAATAAGCGGGTGTCCATTCCGATGGAGGCAAAGCCCGCTTGCAACGCCGCTTCAATCATATAGCCCGATAGCCGCGTATCCTTGCCGATCACCACCAATGGTCGGCGGTTCCCTGCCTCACCTTGCGCGTCACGTTGATCAAGAAAATACTTTCCGGCGGCCAAAGCAAGGCGGATGATGTTTTCAGCGGTCATCGCACCAGTATTGATGCGGGCGCGAACGCCATCGGTACCAAATATACGCGCCATCCTAGAGCCTCGCTTGCTGCAAAGAAACGAAATATTATTTTGAGATCATAACGCCAAGTGGCTTGATTTCAAAGGGTTGAGCGATCTTTCCTGTTCATTATCATTCGCCAGCAAAGGCCATGGCCTGCGCTTCTGTATTCTGCAGCGCCTGCATGGTCTCTGCCACATCATGGACGCGAAAAATCTGAACACCTTGGGTGCGCGCCAAGGCCGCCAAGGCCAAAGACCCCGCCAGCCGATCTTTTGCCGCTTCACCTTTTGAGAAGTGAGCAATGGTAGATTTGCGCGAGACGCCCAACACAATCGGCACCCCAAGCCCATGATAAAGCCCAATGGATTGCAAAATTTCCATATTATGTTGCGGTGTTTTGCCAAACCCAAACCCGGGGTCGATGGCCAGCATTGCTCTAGGAATACCCGCCGCAACCGCGGTGTTAATGCGTTCTTCAAGCCAATCAAAAATATCCGTTGGCGCATCACGATAGCGCGGGTCTTTTTGCATTGTGCCGGGTTCACCCTGCATATGCATAATCATCGCTGGGGCTTGCCGCTTTGCCAAGAGCGCGACCGCCCCTTCTGCCCGCAAACCGCCAACGTCATTGATGATTTGCGCCCCATGATCAAGGGCTTTATCCATCACAGGGCTATGGCGCGTGTCCGCCGATACGATATGACCCTCGATGCTCAATTGTTCAATCACCGGCAAGATGCGGCGGCATTCTTCGTCATGACCAACCGGTTCTGCCCCCGGGCGAGTGGATTCACCGCCAATATCAAGAATAGCCGCGCCATTTTCGACCATCGTCTGGGCGGAGGCCAAGGCGGTTTCAGCGGCAAAATGATCGCCGCCATCCGAAAAACTATCGGGGGTGGTGTTGATGATCCCCATGACGTGCCATTGATTCATCAACAGCCCCGCATAGGGTTTGCGGGGGCGTGTCAGGCGGTGCAAAAAACGGCGCGTTCTAGACTCGGCGTCATCGCCGCCTTTTGCGGCTTCAGCCACCACATCAGAAGCAGAAATACGCGTCACGGTGATCGCGGTGCCAATCGCGTTGATCACATCAACAGCCGAAAATCCATAGGGGCCGCCCGCCAATGGCATTTGATCTTCATCGGCAGGATCATGGGCGCTGATGCCGACCGGCTGAAGCCATGTTTGGGCATCACCACCATCACCAATATCACGACTAAACGGCGGAATAGGCAACTGAGCAAGACGTTGACGTGCCATGCTAACCTCTTGCTTTCATCAAGCCATCAACGCAACAACAATCACCAACAGATCAGACGCTAGCATCCGGCGTTTGATCGGTGCTGGGCTTACGCACGCCGCCGGGAATACCTGTGCGCGACTTTGCCCGTGGTGTTTCAGGCGTATCATCATCATTGCGTACAATCGTTCCGCCTTCGATGATCGTCTTAATCTCATCTCCAGAGAGCGTTTCGTATTCCAACAACGCTTGGGCAAGAAGCTCCAATTGATCAGCATGTTTCTTGAGGATTTTGGTGGCATCTTGGTAAGCACCATCGGAAATCGCGCGGATTTCAGCGTCAATCACCGCTGCGGTTTGTTCCGACATGTTTTTCTGTTGCGACACCGAACGGCCAAGGAACACTTCCTGTTCATCAGCAGAATAAGCCAAGAAACCAAGTTTTTCCGACAGCCCCCATTCGGTCACCATTCGGCGTGCCACGTCTGAGACCATGCGAATATCGCTCGATGCCCCGGTGGTGACTTTTTCTTCGCCAAAGATCAATTCTTCGGCGATACGACCACCACAAGCCACGCGCAAATCGGCAAAAAGTTTATCACGCGCCATGGAAACGCGATCACCCTCAGGCAAGCGCATCACCATACCCAAGGCTCGACCACGTGGGATAATGGTGGCTTTGTGAATGGGATCAGAAGCCGGTTGATGCAACGCGACCACCGCGTGGCCGGCTTCATGATAAGCGGTGAGGCGTTTTTCTTCATCGGTCATGACCATAGAACGACGTTCAGCGCCCATCATCACCTTATCTTTGGCTTCTTCAAATTCAGCCATGGATACGGTGCGGCGGTTTTTGCGCGCGGCTTGCAACGCCGCTTCATTGACCAAATTTGCAAGATCAGCACCCGAGAAACCCGGGGTACCACGCGCGATCACCCGTGGCTCAACATTATTGGCCAGCGGCACTTTACGCATATGAACTTTAAGGATTTTCTCCCGCCCCAGCACATCTGGGTTAGGCACCACCACCTGACGATCAAAACGTCCGGGGCGCAACAAGGCTGGATCCAGCACATCGGGACGGTTGGTGGCGGCGATCAGAATGACGCCTTCATTGGCTTCAAAGCCATCCATTTCCACCAGCATCTGATTAAGCGTCTGTTCGCGTTCATCATTGCCGCCGCCAAGACCAGCGCCACGATGACGCCCGACCGCGTCAATCTCATCAATAAAGATGATGCAGGGGGCGTTTTTCTTGCCTTGTTCAAACATATCGCGAACACGGCTTGCGCCTACACCGACAAACATTTCAACGAAATCAGACCCTGAAATAGTGAAGAACGGCACATTGGCTTCACCCGCGATGGCACGCGCCAATAAGGTTTTACCCGTTCCAGGAGGGCCAACCAACAACACCCCTTTTGGAATTTTACCGCCGAGGCGTTGAAACCGTGAAGGATCACGAAGAAATTCGACCACTTCTTCAAGTTCAGTTTTCGCCTCATCAATACCCGCGACATCTTCAAACGTGACACGGCCATGATGTTCCGTCAGCAGTTTTGCCCGCGATTTGCCAAAACCCATGGCGCCATTGCGGCCACCGCCTTGCATCTGGCGCATGAAGAAAATCCAAACGCCAATAAACAACAGCATGGGGAACCAGCCCAGCAATACCGAAAACAGACCGGGGCTATTGCTTTCATCGGGGCGGGCAACGATCCGAACATTATTGTCACGCAACACGCTGACCACATCTGTGCCTTCCGGCATATAGGAGGTCACCGGAATATTATTCTGGGTGATGCCGTAAAGGTTGCTGCCTTCGATTGTAACCTCACGCATATCGCCAGTTTCGACTTGAGCCACAAAATCGGAATACGCGACTTTTGATGAGAGCGATGGCGATGTGTTGTTCTGGAACATATTGAAAAGCGCCAATAGCACAACGCCAATGACCATCCAGATTATCAGGTTTTTTGCCATGTTATTCATGGATAAACTGCCTTTCATCCCATTGCTTTATTGCATGGGCGTTAACTCATCTGCTCAATCGAACCCGTCGCCACCAATAAACCGCATCTCAGCTGAGCGTGATGGCGATTGCTCGCGTATATCCTTACTTAGATGGGGGATGATACCCCCATCTTCAAGGGTAATCAAACCGTCATCATCCCGAAAAATGGTGGAATTTGTCGCAATCTGGAGTTTTGGCCACCGCCAAAACGCCCGGGCAGGAGATTCCATCAAAGGCAAACGAGCCTTGTGATGACGTTTGACCATTGCAAAACCTTGATTTCCAAGCGGCATCACCCGCGCGGGATGCGATAGGCGCAAATGCCAACGCCCATCAATCAAATGATCCCCCGGGAGCAATTCACACGCGGGCCATGGCCGTTCGGCTTCAGGATAAATCCAGATTGTTTGCTGTTTTGGCGTGAATTCAAGCCCGCCAAGAGTTCGCCGAGAGGAATCCGGAGCCTCAACCCAATCCACCAGCCGATCAATGGCATCGGCTGTCGGCAAATGTTGCCCAGCGCCTAAGTTTTTCATCATCCCCATCAGCATCTGCGCCTGCATCATCTTTGGTAGGGTTCTTGTCGCCGCGCGGTTGATCCAGCCAATACCATGAGGCAATACGCCAAAACCCACCCCATCCAACGGACGGAGTTGTGCCATCAGGCTATGATGAAGTGTTCGGCTTGCCAGACTGAAACGAATGAGATTTTCTTTTGAAAACCCATCCTCATCCAACAAAGGTTGATCTTGCCGCCAGCGCACACGCTCAAATTGGCGGTTTTGATTGGATGGATCGTCGATATACGCAATCTTGTGGTGATTGAGATGTTCGCGCAATTCTTTACCGGGGCAATCTAAAAAGGGACGCAGAATCGTAATGCCGAAATACCTGCTCTGTTTTGCGATGCCCCCCAGCCCCTTTAAGCCTGATCCACGCGCAAGCCGCATCAGCACTGTTTCCGCCTGATCATCCGCATGATGCGCGGTGATGATTTTTGCGTCATCCTTGATCGCCTCGCGCCACAACGCGGCGTAGCGTTCTTGCCGCGCCCAAGCCTGTATGCCTGTTTGAGGTGGTGGTGCGGCTAACCGTTCTGACCATGCGGCCATCCCCATTGCCTTAAGGCGGTTGACGGTCATCGCGGCTTCATCGGCTGATTCAGGTCTTAACCCGTGATCAATCACCAGCGCTCGGATCATCGAAGATGGCGCGCCAAGCCGTTGGCCATGCTGTTGCAACAGATGCGCCATTGCCATGCTATCCGCGCCGCCACTGACCGCCAGCAGCACTGAAGAAGAGCGCAGATCAAGACCTACATCACGGCAGATTTTATCCATCCGTGATGAGGTCATCACTGTCATTGGGTGGATTAGCCTATCCCCGACATTCCGATTTCTCTTTCAGCCCATTCAGGCGATCAAAGAAGTTATCGGTGGGGTCTTCAATGAGATTCGGCAATGAGGTGAGCAAATCGCAGACTTCAGCAGGAGCAGCGAAATACGAAATGGATTCCGCAATCCATAGCGTGGTCTTTTCCCGCCGAGCATCGGTCGGCCATTGCGTGTTAAAAGAGGTAAAGGTCATTGCCGCTTGTTCATACGAACCTTGCATGAACTGCACTCGCCCAAGCCAGAACGTCGCGTCATTGCTCCGCTCATGTTCGGGGTGAACTTCAACAAATTCAGACAAGGCTTGTTCCGCCATCACCAGATCGTTTTGCAGAGCCTTGCTCAACGCAAAGCGATATTGCTCTTCCGGCGAGCCTTCAGGAAGAACGGAAACTTTGACGGCTTCAACACCATCAGTTGACGAGGTAATGGTTGATGATTCTGCTGTAAATGACGTGGCGTTATCGCCAGTCGCTGATGCCACGCCCTCATCGGAAGCGGCAAGATTGGCGTCATCAGGATTTGGAAGGTTTTGCACCTCTTCGTTGAAGGTGTTTTTTTCCATCGTCCAGACGGTTTCGTTATTTTCGTTAACATTCAACCCAGCCTTAGGCACATCACCCGCGCCACTGCCTGATGGGGATGTTTGGGTGTTTGACTCAAATGCCAACGCGCCTTCGACTCCCATCCGCATCAAACTGTCCAATCTCTTTTCGAGACGAAGCAAGCGAAACTCATTGTCGCTGGCGACTTCAAGGGTGCGTTCAATCCGATTGTTAAGGGCACCCAAGCGATCAATCATTTTTTCAATTTTATTTTCCAGATCATCAAGTTCTGCGGATTTACCAGCGTTATCTGCAATTGATTGTTTGAGCGCTCGGAAATCTTCCTCAACGATGCCCCGCACTTCTTTGAGGCTTTCTTCCAAAGCCACCAGCCGGTCTTGGTAGAGTTCAAACGCTGATTGCGCCTGCGCCATCGACAGGGAAGATAGAGTAAGCACAAAGCCTAACACCACGCCTTTTAGCGCGGGCGAAAAAGAGCGAAAAACAGAAGGAAGCATTGTCATCATCGTCTATACCAATTTTAAGTTTCTTTAGTCCTAGCCGAATATTTGGTCAGAAATAAGGCAAAAAATACGCCTGATCCGTTAAGATCAGGCGTTCATGTATCGTTCAAGCCATCAGAAAACGGCTCGGGCAATTTCGAATTAGCGGATAACGCTTACCGCGCGGCGGTTCTTCGAATAAGCATAAGGGTTTGATCCAATAAAGGATGGACGTTCCTTACCGTATGAAATGGTCCGAATGCGAGCCGCATCAACGCCCTGTGCCACAAGATAATCGCGAGCAGCAGTCGCACGACGATCACCAAGAGCCAAGTTATATTCACGCGTGCCACGCTCATCGCAATGGCCCTCAACCGTGATTTTCACAGCAGGGTTAGCCGACAGGAAAGCCGCTTGTGCGGACAACGTTGCTTTCGCATCGTCAGAAAGAGCGGAACTATCATAGTCGAAGAAGACGCGATCGCCAATTTTCGTCAGTTCTTCTGCAGCAGACAACGCTGAAGAAGCCGAAGATGACCCTGACGTTGCATTGGATGAAGATGATCCACTTGTTGTTGAAGATGCGGTTGCTGATGTTGATGATGAATCACCAGCGGATGAACTTGCTCCACCATCTTTTGGGGCAGTTTCACAGGCTGCAAGAAGTCCGATTGCAGCGATCAGAACCAAAAGTCGTTTGGTCATGTTAATTACTCCTTAAAATACAGCCGGTCTGCCCGACCTAAGTCTCGAACTCTAATAATTGAAATTGAAATAAAATACAAGTCATACTCACATAGATTCATCACATAAATCAAGAAAATTGTATCCCCAGCTTATGGCAGGCTTGGTGACCATGCGGGATCAGAGGCAGAACTCGGGGTGATGATGCGCTTTTCGTTGAAACCCGTGATATCAATACGGTAGAGATAACTCTCACCACCGCTTCCGTCATCATTGGTGGGATTTTGCTTAAAATACATTAAAACCCGGCCATTCGGCGCCCAAGTTGGCGCTTCCACAAGGAATCCGCGCGCCAAAAGACGTTCGCCTGTGCCATCTGTGTTCATGACGCCAATAAAGAATTCACCCTTATACATTTTCGTAAACGCAATGATGTCCCCGCGCGGCGACCAAACTGGAGTAGCGTATCGGCCATTGCCAAAACTGATGCGTTTTACGTTTCGGCCATTGGCATCCATGACATAAATTTGCTGACTGCCCCCGCGGTCAGAATTAAAGACCACTTTTCTGCCATCAGGGGAATAAGATGGCGAGGTATCAATCGAAGGGCTTTTCGTCAATTGGGTGAGTTTTTGGGTCGATAATTCCATTTCAAAAATATCGGTCAGCCCATCTTTGGCGAGGGACATGATCAATTTTTTACCATCAAAGGAAAACCGCGGCGCAAACGTCATCCCTGGAAACGTGCCCAGCAATTCGGAATTGCCACTGCTGACATCCATCAAATAAACATTGGGGTTATCGTTGAAATAATCCAAATAAGCGATTTCTTGGACTTGCGGAGAAAATCGCGGCGTCAATACCAGCGAAGACCCATTGGTCAAATAAGTGTGATTATGGCCATCTTGATCCATAATCGCCAAGCGTTTCACGCGTTTTTCGGCCGGGCCGCTTTCCGCCACATAAACAATTCGCGTATCAAAATAGCCGCGATCGCCCGTCCAACTTTCAAACACAAGATCAGCGATTTGGTGCGAAATGCGGCGCAAACCTGCTTCCGAAACCTGCCCTTCACCAGCGATAATTTCACGCTCCGTGACAACATCCCACAAAATGAAGACCACCTCGATCATGCCATTGTCATCTTCGACCGCCGAACCTACCAGCAAGGCCTTGACGCCCAGCGGTGTCCAATCGGCGAAATCAGGCTTAATCGAAGGCGTTGAAGGTGGCGGGATGAGCGATGCGCTGGCTTCAGGCCGAAACATCCCCGATCCATCCAGATCATTGCTGATAATCTCAGCGATCAGCCGCCCCAAGACGCCTGGCGAGCCGGTGTTATCGGTGAAATCAGCAATGGCGATTGGCGTCGGTTCAATTGTGCCTTCAGTAATGGTGATCCGTTCGGTTTGAGCAACCGCAAAACTTGCCATGCCAACACAAAACACGGCGACCAGCATCGCCAGCATGGACTTTTGGACGATCCAAAAACGAACAATAAACTTTTGCAAAAACATCATCATCATCCAAGCATCAAGGTTTTCATAGAATTACAAATTTCTAGCATCAATTTCTGGTAATGAAACGAGGATCAAAAGCAAAGGGCAATTCTTTCCATACTTCATATTGGTCTAACGGCAAAGGCAATGGGCTACAATCAAAAATTGCCCGTTGCGCGGCTCTAGCCGCCGCCTTGAAGGTGGCATCGGATTGCATTCTGGCTTTATCTTCTATCTCCACATCTCTGACTTCAGCGCGCTGATTTAAGCGCACAATTATGTCAACAATAAGAGCATCAGCACCGGACGCCCCCGGCGGCGGGGTCCAACACACCGCGATGTGACTGCGCAACCGATCTTGATCGGAAATCCCAAGTTTTCCGGCTTTTTTTTGCGGCGCGTTCAAGGCTTGGCCAATCAAATCCGCCATTTTCTCTTCGGTTTCTTGGCGTTCGGCTTGGTTGGCTTCGTCTTTCTTTTTTTGTTGATCCGCAAGCAATTTGGCCAATTTGTCCTTGGCTTCTTTCTTTTTGCGCTCCTCTTCTTCTTTTTGGCGCTGCAAGGCTTTGTTGCGCTCGGTTAAATCTTGCAATTTGCTCGTCAACAGCGCTTGCTCTTCTTGTCTTTTCTTAAATTCTGGCGATTGCTGAATCGGACGCTTTGGCGGCGCTTGGATCGCTTTCGGCGGTGATTTCGGCTTTGTTTCTGGCGCTTTCACCGGTTTTGGCTCAGGGGTAGGCAATGGCACTTTTTCAGCAACTTGTTCCGCCACCGATGGGGTGGGTTCAGGTTGAGGTGCAGGTTTTGGCGGCGGCGGCGGTGGAGGGGGCGGCGTTTCATCAGCCTTTTCTTCCGTTTCAGACGCCTTAGGTTCAGCCTTGCCTTTAACCCCCTCATCAAGATTGGTTTCTTTTGTATTATCGACAAATTCGACCGTTAAAATCGGCTGATCAGGCGCAACATCACGTGATAAAAACGGAAATGTTGCGGTGAACGCTGCAACAATCAGCACGTGAAAAATCACCGATTTGACAATGGCCGAACGATCGATCATGGCTTATTTTTCTTCAGGCAATTTGGTGATCAGCGCCACGCGGCTAAAGCCAGATTCCTGCACCAGCCCCATGACGCTCATCACTTCACCGTAAGACACATTTTTATCCCCACGCACAAAGATGCGTGTTTCAGGCTTGGCGCGCGCCACCGCTTCAAGGCGGGGGATGAGTTCATCGGCTTCGATGATGCGATTCTGCAGTGCGATCTTGCCATCGGCTTGAACCGAAATCAGCAACGGCGCCTGATCATCAGAAATCTGAGAGGCTTTGGTTTCGGGCAAGTCCACCGGCACCCCCACCGTCAAAAGCGGAGCCGTCACCATAAAGACGATCAGCAACACCAGCATCACATCAACAAAAGGCGTGACGTTAATTTCGCCCATGGGACGAAGTTTTCGGCGGCCGCGGCGGCGACCCGATGTGCTCATTTGCATTCCCATCGGCTTACCTTTCGTCGAGATCGCGGCTAAAGATGATGGATAATTCCGCGCTGAAGGTTTCCAGCCGCTCGGCTAAATTTTCAATCTGGCTGGAAAAACGGTTATAAGCGACCACCGCAGGGATCGCCGCCGCCAAGCCTAAAGCCGTGGCAAACAACGCTTCAGCAATCCCCGGCGCCACCACCGCCAATGACGTGTTTTTCGATTGGGCAATGGATTGAAACGAATTCATAATCCCCCAAACCGTTCCAAACAACCCAACAAAAGGCGCGACCGATCCAACAGAGGCCAAGAAGGTCATGCCCTTCTCCAATTGTTTAATTTGCTTGGAGACTTCAACCGACATCGACCGTTCAATCCGCTGGTTAAGCGATAGTAGCAAGCCTTTGTCTTGCGCGCCGCGAGCAATAGCACGCCGCCATTCAAACATCGCGATTGAGACAACACTGGCCATAATGCCATCATTGTCTTTGGCGTGTTGATCATAGAGTTGATCAATTGCCCCCACTTCGTTCAATTCATATTCCAGATCATCCGCGAGTTGGATTTCACGGCGGATCGAGCGGATTTTTTCAAAAATGATCGCCCATGACCAAATCGACGCCATAATCAGCATCAGCATCACAAATTTCACCACCAAATCCGCTTCGAGGAACAATCCCCAAATGCTGAGATCATTGCTGGTCAGCGTAATGGTGGCATCAAGCGCCGTTTCGGTCGCGTTTTCAGCATTTTCTGAAGGAGTCGCCATAACAAATTTCCTTTATTGTTGATCCTGTTGTCCCGCTGATCGGGTTGGCATATGCGCACGAAGCCGTTCCCGCACATCAGCGGGAACTCGAATGGGTTTATTCTGAGACACAAAAGCACCTTCAACATCGAGCGTGGCGCGAATATCACCATCTGCGCCCATCACGACTTGCCGCAAATGCAAGCGTGAAGCGCCAAGTTGTTGAGGCGTGGTTTCCACCAGCAAAGCATCGCCCATCACACTGGGTTTTTTGAACTGAACGTTGATGGAGGTAATAACAATCGCTTCATCGCGATCGACCAAGGCATTCATTTCTACCCCAAGGCAACGCAACATAGCCGTCCGGCCACGCTCGGCGTAATTGATATAATTGGCATGATAAACAATGCCGCCAGCATCGGTATCTTCAAATTGCGCCAACAAAGGATAAAGATGGCGCCCCTCGTCAAACCAGCCTTTGCCGATGGCGTCAACAATCTGGCTTTGATGACGCGCCAAATCATTCCCCTGATTATTCATGGGCGTCTCCTTGGCTTGGATCCATCAGCAAATCCAATTGCGCGCCTTTCGGCGGCGTCAAGCCAATGTAATCCCATCCGGCGCGCGACAAACACCGCCCGCGAGGGGTCCGCATCAACAATCCTGTCTGCATCAAATAAGGTTCAATGACTTCTTCCAGCACATCGCGCTGTTCCGCCAACACCGCCGCTAGGGTATCAACCCCCACCGGACCACCACCATAATGTTCAGCCATGGCCGTCAAATACCGGCGATCCATGGCGTCCAAGCCTTGACCATCAACCCCAAGCTGCGTTAGCGCCTGATCCGCCGCCTGTGCATCAACCATGGTATGACCTGCCACCGAGGCGATATCACGGACACGCCGAAGCAATCGTCCAGCCACCCTTGGTGTGCCGCGTGAACGCCGCGCCACTTCAAGCGCACCATCATCACTAAGGATCATCCCAAGTTTAGACGCCAGCCGCGTCATGATGGTCTGCAATTCGTCATGGCTGTAGAATTGCATCCGCATCTGAATGCCAAAGCGATCGCGCAAAGGCGTTGTCAGCAATCCTGATCGCGTGGTCGCCCCCACCAAGGTGAAGGGCGGCAAATCAATCCGCACCGACCGCGCTGAGGGCCCTTCGCCAATAAT
>CAYNQW010000022.1:0-18579 GCA_964399415.1 uncultured Hyphomicrobiales bacterium | reverse complement strand
TGGTGCCGCCAAAGCCAAAAGAATTGGACATGGCGTTGCGAACAACCCGTTTCTTTGATTGGTGTGGAACCAGATCAAGCCCCGCCACTTCATCAGCAGGATTATCAAGATTAAGCGTTGGCGGGACAATATCGTCACGCGTCGCCATGATCGAGAAGATCGCTTCGATGGCCCCTGCCGCGCCCAGCAAATGCCCTGTCGCGCTTTTGGTTGAGGACATGGACATGGTCGCCATGGCATCCCCAAACAAACGCTTGACCGCGCCAGCCTCAATCAAATCACCCAGCGGGGTTGATGTGCCATGAGCATTTACATAATCAATATCGGATTGATTAAGCCCCGAATCCTTAAGCGCGGCTTGCATGGCACGGAAGCCGCCATCCCCATCTTCCGCCGGTGCGGTGATGTGATGCGCGTCACCAGACAGGCCATAGCCTTTGATTTCCGCGTAAATTTTAGCGCCTCGTGCTTTCGCGTGTTCATAACGTTCCAACACAACGATGCCGCTACCTTCACCCATAACGAACCCATCACGGCCTTTATCCCAAGGGCGTGAGGCTTTCGATGGGGTGTCGTTGTAACTGGTCGATAAAGCACGCGCCGCCGCAAAACCAGCCATGCCCAACCGACAAATCGCCGCCTCAGCACCGCCCGCCACCATGACGTCAGCGTCACCATATTTGATCAGCCGCGCGGCATCACCAATGGCGTGGGAGCCAGTGGAACAGGCTGTCACCACCGAATGGTTCGGGCCTTTGAAGCCATATTTAATCGACACTTGCCCAGAGATGAGATTGATCAATGAGGACGGAATAAAAAATGGGCTGATGCGGCGTGGGCCACGTTCATCCATCAATTTTCCAGTTTCATAAATCGTTTGAAGGCCGCCGATCCCTGAGCCGATCAAGACGCCTGTTCGGCATTTTTGTTCTTCAGTTTCCGCCACCCAGCCGGAATCAGCCACGGCCATTTGCGCGGCGACAATGCCGTAAAGAATAAAGGGATCAATTTTCCGTTGATCCTTTGGCTCCACCCAATCATCAGGATTAAAAGTGCCGTTGCTACCATCACCGCGGGGGATCATCCCCGCGATCTGGCATGGAATATCATCAACCTCAAAACGATCAATCTTGCCAAAACCATTCTGGCCATCAATAAGCGATGACCAGTTGTGATCGAGGCCAGCACCAAGCGGGCTAAGAATTCCCATCCCTGTGACAACGACACGAGTCATATCAACACCGATGTTTTGAAGGATAAAAAGTTAAGAACCGTTTGCCGAAACGAAATCAACGGCATCCTTAACAGACTGAATTTTTTCAGCAGCATCGTCTGGAATTTCGCACCCAAATTCTTCTTCGAATGCCATGACGAGTTCTACGGTATCGAGGCTATCAGCACCAAGATCGTCAATGAAGCTAGCGCTTTCGACTACTTTGGATTCTTCAACGCCGAGATGTTCAACAACAATCTTTTTTACGCGATCAGCAATGTCACTCATTATGTGCTCCCCTTGAGACGGGTTAAAGTGTTAACCCTAGTCTAATAATTGATCCAATTAGGCTAGGGCAAATTTTGAGGTTTGATAGCAGATAAATCTCGCCATGACTACCCTAGGAATGGTGATTATTTAACCTGTTTTTGCTGTGTTACACAAGATGCAGTTTACAGCATCGCCATCCCACCATTGATGTGCAGGGTTGCGCCAGTCATATAGCCCGCTTCTTCACTGGCTAAATAGGCAACAGCCGCCGCGATTTCACGCGCTTCTCCCAAACGTCCCGCAGGGACATTGCCAAGCAAATTGGCTTTCTGATCATCGGTCAGCGCGTCGGTCATTGGCGTGCTAATAAAGCCTGGCGCAATCACATTGGCCGTAATTCCCCGTGACGCGACTTCAGCGGCAAACGCTTTGGTGAAGCCGGTCATTCCAGCTTTTGCCGCCGCGTAATTGGCTTGCCCTGGATTGCCCGTATAGCCGACGATTGACGACATCTGAATAATCCGCCCCCATCTATTTTTCATCATGCCGCGCAACACCGCCCGGGATAAAATCATTGCGGCATTGAGGTTGACTTCCATCACCGCATCCCAATCGTCATCTTTCATGCGCATCATCAGCCCATCGCGGGTGATGCCTGCATTATTGACCAAGATATCAACTGATTTGCCAAGTTTATCCGCGGCTTGATCGGCAAGGCTTGCGACATCGTCACGATTGGATAAATTCGCGGTTAAGGCATGGCAACGATCACCGAGAGCATCCATTAAGTCATCCAAGGCTTGCTGGCGTGTTCCGGTTAAGACAACCTCTGCCCCTTGGCTGTGTAAGGCTTTTGCCACTTCTGCGCCAATGCCGCCGGTGGCTCCTGTAATCAAGGCCGTGCGGCCATTGAGATCAAACATGATGGTCCTCTTATGATTTGCTGTTAGGTGATTTGCTGTTAGCAATGGGGTGGATAAACACTCTCAATTTACAAACTGGCTAAAAAAGCATCCAGATCTTCGGGCGTTTCGATGGAACTGGCCTCTGCTTCAGGCAGGGTGCGTTTGACCAATCCGGCCAAAACCTTACCTGAACCCAATTCCACAAAACGAGTGATGCCATTTGCCGACATATTCATCAAGGTTTCGCGCCAACGCACCATTCCTGTGACTTGGGTGATGAGATTCTCACGAAGGGTTGATGGTTCGCTTTCGGACATCGCCGTAATATTGCAATAAACCGGCAGACTCGGGGCATGGATCACCACTTCCGCCAAAGCCTTGGCCATGGCATCAGCCGCAGGTGCCATTAATCGGCAATGGAATGGTGCGCTAACAGGCAATTTGACGCCTTTGCGAATCCCCATTTCTTTGGCGAAAATCAGCGCTTCGTCAACTTCAGCCACCGCGCCGCTGATCACCACTTGCCCCGGGGCATTATCATTGGCGATATCCAAGGCGGTCCAAGATTTTGCGGCGATAATTTCTTGTGCTTGTTCGATGGTGGCGCCCAGCAAAGCGGCCATAGCCCCCTCACCGACCGGCACGGCTTCTTGCATCGCATCGCCGCGCTTGCGCAACAATGCTGCGGCTGTTTTGACATCCAGCGCACCCACGGCCGCTAAAGCCGCGTATTCACCAAGCGAATGCCCCGCCACGCAAGTGCCGATTTGATCAAGGCTCTTGCCCGACGCTTCTTCAAGCGCTCGGCTGACGCATAGCGCCGAAGCCATCAAAGCAGGCTGAGCGTTACGGGTCATTTTTAACGCATCATCGGGGCCATCTTTCATGATGGCAGCAAGATCAGCGCCAAGCGCGTCTTCGACAGAGGCCATCACGTCACGCGCGGCAGGCGAATGAGCAATCATTGCCTGCGCCATACCAACCGCTTGCGAGCCTTGTCCGGGGAATAAAAATGCTATTTTTGTCATAGAAGTTCCTTTCAACCCCTGTTGTAAAGCAAGATGATAAAATTTGGAACCTTCAACGCGATGCTAACCACACCGTGCTGTGCCAATTGATCGCCACCACCGCCGCGCCAAGAATTAAGGCCACCATGGCGTAATTGCCCAATCGCTTTGCCGTCGGTGACAACGAAGATTTGTTCAACCGATCCTGCAACAGAAAAACCCCACCCGCGAATAATAAGACCGTGGCGCCGCCGACAAGAACCGTATCCATGGCAATCTTCCTTTCAGTTTTGTAATAAAATTAATACTTTTGTTACAATTAAAACATAATTATTTCAAATTATTAGAATTAAATTTAACAATATTTTAACTATTCCAGATTGCCATGCCCCTTTTTTGACATATTTCGTTGTGTGAGCGGGCATGACCCCCAATATGTCGTGCCCTTTCATAAAACTCAACGTTGAGGAGTATCTAATGATTAAGATGCTAAATAAAATGGCAAAACTGGCTGTCCCCGCAGCAGGTTTGTCACTTCTTCCTGCAGTGGCGTTTGCTGCTGAAAACCTTGCTAGCGATGATTTCGTCGGTATTTCATTCTGGCTAATTTCCATGGCTCTTTTGGCCTCAACCGCTTTCTTCTGGCTCGAAACCGCTCGGGTATCAGCCAAGTGGAAAACATCCCTTACCGTATCCGGTATGGTGACTTTTGTTGCCGCGGTTCACTATTTCTACATGCGTGACGTGTGGGTAGCGACGGGCGACACTCCAACCGTATACCGTTACATTGACTGGCTGATTACCGTGCCGCTGTTGATGGTAGAATTCTACCTGATCCTCCGCGCCATTGGTTCTGTGGCTAGCGGTGTGTTCTGGCGTTTGATGATCGGTACATTGGTCATGTTGGTTGGTGGTTATGCTGGTGAAGCTGGCTACCTGAACATCACCCTTGGCTTCATCATCGGGATGGCAGGCTGGGTATACATCCTTTCCGAAGTCTTTGCTGGTGAAGCTGGCAAGATGAGTGCGGATAAAGCCCCTGCTTCCGTGCAGTCTGCGTTTTCAACCATGCGTTGGATCGTGACCATCGGTTGGGCCATTTATCCATTGGGCTATGTTTTCGGCTATATGACCGAAAGCGCCTCCATGGAAAGCCTGAACGTGATTTACAACCTTGCTGACGTTCTCAACAAGATCGCCTTTGGTGTGATCATCTGGAGCGTAGCGGTTGCAGAATCCGAAAAGGCATAAGCCTAAGCAATAGAGTTCAGGCCGCTCACGGGCGGCCTGAATGACACGATTATTTCTATTGAACTGGCGGGAGGTTGTTATGAACGATCTGATGTTGCGACAAGCAAATATATCTTCATTAAATGTTTCACCACGCAAACCTGACGACACCCGCGCATTTGTTTTAAGCATTATTCGATCAGCGCTGCCAAAGAGCAACGAGCCCCTTGGACAAGCCGCCCATCACCATTTTCAAGACACGGGCAAGATGTTAAGGGCAGGCTTAGCGCTATCCACCGCCCAAGCCCTTAAGGTTCATTCTGAAACCGCACTGTATTGGGCGGCGGCCATCGAAGTCCTTCACAACGCATCGCTTATTCATGATGACATTTCCGATGGCGACACCAAGCGTCGGGATCGGCCTTCGGTCTGGGCGGCATTTGGCCGCGACATTGCCCTCGCCCTCGGCGATTGGTTGATCGCCATGAGTTATGATTTTGCCGCCAAAGCCGCCATGTCCGCGCGGGCGCCAGAATTGGTTGCTGTGCTAGCCAAACACATGAAAGACACGACTTCCGGTCAAGCGATGGAATTTGAAATGAAATCCTATCCAGACTGGAACGATTATTTGAACGTGATCCGGGGCAAGACCGCCCCGCTTTTCATCGCACCGGTTGAAGGAATCGCTTTGGTGGCTGGTCGTGACGATTTGATTAAGCCGGTGGCCGATTATTTTAATGCCGTTGGAACCGCCTATCAGGTGGCTAATGATATTCTGAACCTTCTTGGTGAAGACGGCGCGCTCAATCCAGCGTCAGATTTGATCCGCCGAGCGCCCAATGGCGTTATTGTGACCTTCCGCAACACCTTAATGCGCGATGATGCGGATGAGTTTGATCAATGGCTTCGTTCCGGCGATCATCAAAACGCAAGTTATTGGCACAGCCGCATTCTTTCTTCATCGGCGCTCAAAATCACCTGTGAGATGATGACCGGCATTCTGCGTGACGCCGAACATAAAGCCAGCACCGTCCCTGATGAATTGGTGCAAATTGTTGATCCCGTTCAGCAGTTGCTGGCAAAAGTTTGTGCGGAATCAATCCAGCATGCCGCCGAATAACCTCTTTTAAGCCTGAAAGAGGCATGAGAAGACCCATGACCACCAAAAGAATACATCCCAATGGCCAATCCGCGTTAGTAATCGGGGCTGGCTTTGGTGGGATCGCCTCGGCCTTGAGAATGCGCGCTCTTGGCTATGACGTCACGCTGGTCGATCGTCTTGATGCCATAGGTGGACGCGCTCAAGTGTTTGAAAAAGGCGGCTTCCGGCATGACGCCGGCCCGACAGTGATCACCGCGCCATTCTTATTTGATGAACTGTTCGAACTTTTTGGCGAAAAACGCGAAGATCATGTGAAATTTGTTCCGCTTGATCCGTGGTATCGGTTTTATTTTAACAATGGCGAGCAATTTGATTATCGCGCCACCATTGACGACACTATGGCGGAAATTGAGCGCTTTAATCCAGCGGATAAAAACGGATATGACCAATTGCTGAAAGCGTCAAAAGATATTTTTGATATTGGCTTTGAACAATTGGCGGATCGGCCATTTACCAAATTTATGACGATGATGAAGCAAGTGCCATCCTTGTTGAAATTACGCAGTTACATGACCGTGGCGCAATTGGTGAACAGCCATATCAAGCACCCGCTTTTGCGGCAGGCTTTCTCCATCCATCCGCTTTTGGTAGGCGGCAATCCCTTCACCACAACATCAATCTACACGCTTATCCATTATTTGGAACGGCGCTGGGGGGTTTGGTTTGCCATGGGGGGAACGGGCAAATTGGTGCTTGAATTGCATAAATTGATGGAACGCGCGGGGATTAATATTCGCCTTGGGGTCGATATTGATCGCATCACCATTGACGGCGCCCTCGCCACTGGCGCCATTGCCATGGATGGGGAAGTTTTTAAGGCTGATCGCGTGATCTGCAATGGTGATCCGCCCACCATTTACAGCCAGATGATGCCGCCACCGCATCAGAAAATGAAGAAAACCTTGCCCGAAAAAATGACACATTATTCCATGGGGCTTTATGTGCTTTATTTTGGAAGCACCAAAAGGTTTCCAAATGTAGCGCATCACACCATCTGGATGGGGCCGCGTTATAAAGAATTGCTCAAAGATATTTTCGACCGCAAGATCATGGCCGAAGACTTCTCGTTATATGTCCATCGCCCGACAGCAACCGATGCTAGTTTTGCCCCCGAAGGTTGCGATAGTTTTTATGTGCTTTGCCCGGTGCCAAATCTTCTAGGGAATGTTGATTGGGCGGATGAAGCCCCCCGTTTGCGAGACCGCATCGTCAGGGCGTTGGATCAGACGATCATGCCCGGCATCAAAGACAGCATCACCGAAGATTTCTGGATGACGCCTGAAGATTTCAAAACAGATTACCGCGCCATGCACGGCACAGGATTCTCGATTGCGCCGATCTTTTCGCAATCCGCGTGGTTCCGCTATCACAACCGCGACCCGCATATTTCAAATTTGTATTTTGCGGCGGCTGGCGCTCATCCCGGCGCGGGGATGCCAGGGGTGATTTGTTCTGCTAAAGTGGTAGAAACCTTGGTCAAAGAAGATGAACGGCGCGAATCTGTTGCCTGATTGTTTTTTGATCCGCCTCAAAGATTAAGGAGAGGGACGCAGTCAATGCCCGACATGGCGATTTCTCCAGCGGAAGCCAGCCTCAAAGCCAATGGCAAAACCTTCCATTGGGCAAGGCGATTTCTGGGTGAAGCAACCGGTAGCGCGGCGGCTCAACTCTATCAATTCTGCCGCCTTCTCGATGATCTTGCCGATGGTGATCTGCCCGATGGTGAAGCTCGTCTTCAAGCCTTGCGGGATAGATTGCTCCAACAACAACCCATCCTTGACCCAGACTTTCAATCCTTTCAACCCTTTATCCGTGACCATGATTTGCCTATTCCCGTAATATTGGCGCTGATTGATGGCTTGCTGATGGATCAAGGCGATGTTGCTCTTGAAACAGAAGCCGAGATCATCCGCTATGGCTATCATGTGGCAGGGACGGTTGGGCTATTGATGTGCAATATTCTGGACTGCAAAACCGCCACCGCCCATCCCTTTGCCATTGATTTGGGCATCGCCATGCAATTGACCAATATCGCCCGTGATGTGCGAGAAGACGCTGAAATGGGGCGGCGCTATCTGCCCGGGCAATGGGTTGAGGGGATGACGGCCAAGGATATCGTCAAGGCCGCTGAAACCAAAGATCAAGACGCGATCACGGTGATTCAAAGAGGCATAGACCGATTGCTGGAGCGGGCGGACAAATATTATCAGAGCGGCATGGAAGGATTGAATTACCTACCGCTTCGCGCGCATCTGTCGATTTTAATCGCCGCCCGCAGTTATCGACAAATTGGCCTGCAATTAAAACAGCGCGGCCTGCCATGGCATCAAGGGCGGCAAATCACCTCCACCGCCACCAAAGCCGTGACCAGCCTTGTCGCGCTTCCGTTGATGGCAAAGCGTCTCAAAACACCGCCACCGCATAAGGCGGCGCTGCATCTTCCCTTAACAGGTTTGCCGATGATCAATGCTCATTTCGACCGTGAGATTGATCATGGCTGAACAGGATCGCAATTTTGATCTGCTGATGATCGGCGGCGGATGCGCTAGCCTTTCTCTGGCGCGGCGAGCAAAGGATTTGCCCCACCCCCATGT
Organism: uncultured Hyphomicrobiales bacterium; assembly: GCA_964399415.1. Lineage (GTDB taxonomy): Bacteria > Pseudomonadota > Alphaproteobacteria > Puniceispirillales > UBA1172 > JAGWAQ01. The sequence continues at coordinate 10,198 of CAYNQW010000022.1, read as the reverse complement.
GGCCGTAATCGAAGGCAAGACACGGCGTCAAGATCACGCTTGGGGCTTCTTTGACAGCGCAATCACCGCTGAAGCCTCTGCCATGGCGCGAAAAAAATGGCACGCTTGGCAAATCATCACCGATGCAGGCACAATCACCCATCAAAGCGATACCCGCCCCTATACATGCCTTGAAAGCAAAGCCTGGCTGTCTTTTTGCCAAAAGGAAGCCCGCCAACATGGGGTTGAGTTTATCCAAGATACCATGACCGGCTATGGATCAGGCGGCGTTGTCACTAAGAGCGGCAATTATAACGCCCCCATCATTCTCGACAGCCGCCCCCTCGCCATCCCAGAAGGCATGATGATCCAACATTTCATCGGCCATGAGGTGCAAGTCAATAAACCTGTTTTTGATTCCAACACTGCTATTTTGATGGATTTTCGCTGCGATCAATCGCGCGGCATTCATTTCATTTATGTGCTGCCGTTTTCGCCATACCAAGCCTTGGTTGAATCCACCATGTTTAGCCCCAAAATCGAGGATACCGCCTTCTATGAAACCGCCATTGATGACTATCTGGCGGCGCATTGTGGGGTGACGGAAAAGATCATTCTGCGCCGCGAACAAGGCGCTATTCCCATGGGGATCATCATTGACGATCAAGACCATAGCCTGGCCATTGGCGGGCGTGGCGGTGCTATTCGTCCATCAAGCGGCTATGCTTTTGGTTTTATTCAAAAACAGATTGATGGGCTCATCAAAAAACTAAAAGAAGGGCAAATTCCTCAAGATTTATCGCCCCATGCCCCGCTTGATCTTTGGATGGATCGTATTTTTCTGACGGTCATTCGCCACAACCCGACATTGGCCCCACGTCTTTTTCACGCCATGGCGAAGGCCTTAACCGGGGATGAAATGGCGCGGTTTATGTCCGGCGATGCGGTTCACGCGTTGCGGTTGAAGGTTATCATGGCCATGCCGAAATGGCCTTTCCTGAAGGCGGTGTTAGGAGCTCAGCATGATCGCTGATCTGAGCAATCTTGCCCTTATCAGCCTTCTGGCGGTGGTCATGATTGGGATGCCCCATGGCGCGTTGGATGGCGCGGTAGCCATGGTTTCAGGCTATGCCAAAACACCGGGGCAAATCATCAAATTCACCCTTGGATACCTTGTCATTGCTGTTGCGGTGGTGATGGTGTGGATTTACCTGCCAATGGTGAGTCTGACGCTGTTTATGCTCTATAGCCTCATCCATTTTGGACTTGGGGATTCGAATGAACCTCAAGGCGTGACGCGATGGGTGCAAGTCATCTGTCATGGCGGTCTGGTGGTGGTGATTATCCCCATCGCGCATCTTGAAGCGGTGCAGCCCATCTTCTTGCTGTTAACAGGCTATTCAACTGGATCTGATCTGGCGGCGTTTTGGGGAATCATGCTGGGGGTTTCTGGGCTGTTTACCGCCTCTGCCTTGGCTTACACCATATTAGCCATGATCCAGCCTCAACTGCGCCGCTCTTGGTTGGAATTTGCCGCTTTGTCTGCGATCATGATGCTCTTGCCGCCTTTGACGGCCTTTGCGCTCTATTTTTGTTGTGTGCATACGCCGCGGCATATCCATCATGTTATCCGAGCGGTACGCCAATATTTACCCAATACCAAAATCTTAAAACTCACCCTGATCTTTACCCTGATGACTTGGGTCGGCATGGCCTTAGCGGTGGTGATGATCAAACAAGAAACGCCAATAGATGCCGCCCTATTGCAGGTAATTTTTATAGGGCTTGCTGCGCTGACCGTTCCGCATATGATGTTGGTGGATGGTATGTTTCGCCGTAAAACCACCCGTGATACCATGGCAACGCCAAAGGCTTTCGCATCGGCTCAAAGGAAATCATCATGACTCGTGCTTCTGATCGAAAAAATGCTCACCTTGATCTGGCTCGGGATCGGGCGGCTCAAAGCCTGACCAGCAACGGTTTTGATCGGATCACGCTTTGTCATAACGCGCTGCCCGAATGTGATGCTGATGCCATTGATTTATCTTGCCATTTCCTCAGCAAAAAACTGTCTATGCCGCTGATGATTGGCGCGATGACCGGCGGAACGGATCGCGCCGATGCCATCAACCGGTGCTTGGCCGAAGCCGCGCAAAAGGCGGGCATTGCCTTTGCCGTTGGCTCCCAGCGCGCCAGCATCGAAGGCAACCGCGATCAATCTGAATTGCGCGACTTAGCGCCTGATATTCCGATCATCGCCAATCTTGGCGGCGCGCAATTGCGGCGCGATGACGGGCTAGACCTAGCCCAGCAAGCGGTGGAAGCTTTATCCGCTGACGCGCTGGCAATCCATCTCAACCCCCTCCAAGAGGTCGCACAACCGGAAGGCGATCGCAACTGGATTGGGGTGGAAGCCGCGATTGCCAAGGCCGTCGATCTATTCGATTGCCCGATCATCGTGAAAGAAGTCGGCGCGGGCATCAGCGCATCGGTGGCCGAGAGGCTTCATGCGCTTGGGGTGCGTTATCTTGATGTGGCCGGGCTTGGCGGCACCAATTGGACGAGGATTGAAACCCAACGGCATGACGATGGCCAAAACCCTGTTATGACGCCTTTTTTGGATTGGGGGATCGACACCTGCACCGCTTTGCTGACCATTGCTCAATCGGTTCCGCAAGCAAGGATGATTGCGTCTGGTGGGATTCGCCATGGCCTTGATGCCGCAAAAGGGATATGGCTTGGCGCTGAAATGGTCGCCGCGGCGGGGCATTTCCTGCGGAGCGTCGAGGATGATCAAGGGGCGTTAACGCCTGATCGACTTGATGCAGCCCTAGAAATCTGGCGGCAACAAATGCAAATTGCGCTGTTCTTAACCGGCAGTTCTAACCTTAAGCATTTCCGCAACGCCGAAGGCATAATCGCTTAGATAAAAGAAAATGTGATTGGGAGGGTTGACTGCTGGCATAACTGCCATAAGTCAATTCTAATAATCTCCCCCAGTGGTGGCCTCAGATCCCCCATGATACTGAGGTCACCTGAGATTGCCCTCCCAAAACACCATTTAACCTTGGGGGAGTTCAATTTTCTTTTCAAGGGTTAATTCATTCATTTTGCCTAATATCCGAAGAAAGAGGCATTGATGGCGACCTTGCGGTTGATACTTGGCGATCAATTAAGCCCTAATCTTTCTAGTTTGCGTGACCTTGCTCAGGATGATCATATCTTAATGGCGGAATTGGCCTCCGAAGCCGGATACGCCAATCACCATAAGAAAAAAATTGCATTTATCTTCTCTGCCATGCGCCATTTTGCCAATGAACTTCGCGGCATGGGGCATCAGGTGGATTACATTCGATATGATGATCCAGACAATACCGGCGATTTTACCGGCGAAGTGGAACGCGCCTTAAACCGCCACGCGATTGACCGAATTGTGGTGACGGCTCCCGGCGAATATCGGCTTCAGGCGATCTTTGACTCTTGGAAAGATCATTTTTCTTGCGCGATTGACATCAGAGATGATGATCGTTTTCTCAGCACCATTGATGCTTTCAAGGATTGGGCGAATGGCCGCAAAACCCTTCGGATGGAGTTTTTCTATCGTGAATTAAGACGCCAGCATCATATCCTGATGGATGGGGATGAGCCTGTTGGTGGGCAATGGAACTATGATAGCGAAAACCGGCAACCCCCAAAGGAAGGGTTGTCGCCACCGCCTCGCCATATCACGCCCCCCGATGCGATTACCATTGAGGTGCTTGATCTTGTTACGCGTCATTTTCAAGATCATTTCGGACGCCTTGATGGGTTTGATTTTGCCACAACGCGATCTGATGCTGAACGTGTCCTTGCGCGTTTTATTGACGAACGCTTACCGCTTTTTGGCACTTATCAAGATGCCATGGTGGAAGGTGAGCCGTGGATGTATCACGCCCATATTGGGCTTTATTTGAACGCGGGCTTGCTTGATCCGATGACGGTGATCAAAGCTGCAGAATGGGCTTATCGACAAGGCACGGCGCCGCTCAACGCTGTCGAGGGTTTTATCCGCCAGATATTAGGTTGGCGCGAATATATTCGCGGGATTTATTGGCTGAAAATGCCAGAATATGCCCATGAAAACACCCTTGATGCCCATCGCCCCTTGCCCAGTTTTTACTGGACCGCCCAAACCAAAATGAATTGCCTGAAGCAGGTTGTGACCGAAACCCGCGACCATGCCTATGCTCATCATATCCAGCGGCTGATGGTTCTCGGCAATTTCGCGTTGCTGGCGGGTATTGACCCGCGCGAGGTGAACGCATGGTTTCTTGGGGTTTATGCCGATGCTTATGAATGGGTGGAATTGCCGAATGTCACGGGCATGACGCTGTTTGCTGATGGCGGGTATTTGGCCAGCAAGCCTTATGCGGCTAGCGGTGCTTATATCAATCGCATGTCCACTTATTGCAAGAATTGTGGCTATAAAGTCGCGCAGAAAAATGGCGAAAACGCCTGCCCTTTTAACTATCTCTATTGGGATTTTCTAATTCGCAATCAGGATAAATTAAGCTCAAACCCACGTTTGGGGATGCCGTACCGGACGCTAGCCAAAATGGATGCTGAAAAAATCAACCGCATCACCAGCGACAGCGCGCAATTTCTCAACGAAATCGAGCATAAATAACATAAAATGAGAAAAGATGGCGACCCGTACGGGATTCGAACCCGTGTTGCCGGCGTGAAAGGCCAGTGTCCTAGGCCCCTAGACGAACGGGTCATAGAAGCGAGGTCATATGTATCGAAAACCAGAGGGTAAATCAACCCCATAATTGGCAAAAACTTTAGAAAATTTGCCTATCTTAATGCGCCGCCATAACATCTTCGATCAACAGTTGTGGTGTTTCCTGATCTCGAAAGCGATTGCGGTTAAGCCGGCCAATCACGCGCATAGGGCGCCCATCCGACGCCGCCAAAAGAGCATCACCAAGAGGCGTCTTGACCACGCGGAAAGCGATTCCATTAAGCCGCCCCATCGCATCACTGATGGTCATGGCCATGTGACTTTCATCCTTACCGATGATGCGGACAGCCCCGATGGTGACGTGATCCAGCATGAAACGGAAAGGCTCAAACCCCGTGCCAAAAGGACCGGCTTGATCCATCCAGTTCAGCAAATCCATGGTCGCCGCATGGGGCGCAAGCGGGGCATCAATCTCAAACAAGCGCGGCGGGGCATCACCACCAAAATCAGCCTTCGCCCGGTCATTGAGAAAAGCCTGAAATTCAGGCAACCGCTCCATATTAATCGTGAAACCTGCCGCCATATCATGGCCGCCCCCGGCTTCCAACAGCCCTTGTTGTTGCGCGGCGATGACCGCCGAGCCAAATCGAAACGGTGCCGCTGACCGTGCTGAAGCCTTGCCGATGCGGGTGCCATCTTTAGTGGTGGTGACGCTGATCACCGCCGCAGGTTTGCCAAAATATTCCCGCACCCGTCCGGCTGAAATGCCAATGACGCCTTGATTCCATCCCTCACCGGCGGCGATTAAAACCGTCTGGTCACTAGCCTCTTCAATTTGAGCAATCGCGGCACTGGTGACTTGTTGTTCTATATCCTTGCGCCGGGTGTTGAGCGCGTCCAACTCAAGAGCAAGCCGCTCAGCGTCATGGTCATCGCGGGTGGTGAGAATATTCACCCCAAGGCTTGATTCACCAATGCGGCCACCGGCGTTGATCCGAGGGCCAATTAAAAAACCCAAAGCATGAACATCAGGAGCCGTGTTCATCCGCGCCACATCAGCAAGCGCGGCCAAGCCAGGACGCCGACGCTGCGCCATGATTTGCAACCCTGATTTCACATAGGCGCGGTTTAACCCTTTCATCGGCACCACATCAGCGACAGTGGCCAAAGCCACCAGATCAAGACAAGCCATCAAATCAGGTTCAGGCTTAGTGTCAAAATAGCCGTCTTGCCGCAAACGCCGCAACAACGCTACCATCACCAAAAAACAAACCCCAGCCGCCGCCAAATAACCAAAACGTCCATCATCTTCCAGTCGATTGGGATTAACCACCGCTTGGGCGCGTGGCAGATCAGGGCCGGCGATATGATGGTCAACAATCACGACATCGACGCCTTCTTTGACTGCATCTTCAATCGGACCATGGGCGGCGATGCCGCAATCCACGGTTACGATCAAACTGCATCCCATGGATTTTAAGCGTTGAAGCGCGGGTAAATTGGGCCCATAGCCTTCCTTAAAGCGATCAGGAATATGGATGCTCACCGCGCATCCCAACGCGGTCAAAATATCGTGTAAAATAGCCGCTGAGGTGGCGCCATCAACATCATAATCGCCGAAAATGCCGATATGCTCTCCGGATATTACCGCTTGTTGGAGTCGTTCCACGGCGCGATCCATATCGGAGAAAATTGAAGGATCAGGCATCAAATCACGAATTTTTGGATTCATCCAAGAGGTGATCTGATCGCGCATTTGACCACGACCAGCCAAAGCCATGGCTAAAGCCAGAGGCATGCCTGTTTCTTCCACCAAGCCTTCCACCACATGGGTTGAAGGGGCATTAAATTGCCAAACCGCATCCGTGGCGGATCGTTCAGGTTTCGTCATGATGGGCGGAGTCACCGCTGATCACCATCAAGGTTGGCTCAGCTGTGACAGCGTCAAGTTTCTTGATTTCTTCAATCGCCGCTGACATGGATTGGCTTTCGGTTTCATGGGTGGTCAGCACCACGGGCACTGTGCCATGAACCCCTTCATCAGATCGTCCTTGCTGGAGCAATGATTCCACTGAAATATTATGATCACGCAAGACCGCGGTTACATCCGCCAAAACACCAGGGCGATCGTAAACGGTCAACCGCAAATAAAACCGGCAAACCTCACCAATATTGCTGGCTGTTGCTGGGGATAATTCAGACGCTTTCGCCCCAAAGAACGGCGCCGCCCGACCAGCCGCAACATCCACAATATCAGCCAAAACAGCCGACGCCGTTGCTCCAGCCCCCGCGCCCGGTCCAATGGCAATAACACTGCCAATCGGCTCACCATCAATGGCGACAGCATTAAGCGGGCCATCGACTTTAGCCAAGCCAGATGATAGCGGCACCATGGTGGGCTGAACGCTTGCGGTGATCGAACCTTGATGGTTTTCAGCAATCGCCAAAAGCCGAATGGCATAGCCAAAATTCTTAGCCGCCGCGATATCAATGGCGCTGACGCCGCGAATGCCCGTGATGCTGATGGCATCAAAATCAGGTTCAACGCCATAGCCAATCGCTGTTAACAGCGCCAATTTATGCGCCGCGTCGATACCATCGACATCAAAACTAGGGTCCGCTTCGGCATAGCCCAATTCTTGCGCTTCGTTCAGCACATCATCAAAATCGCGTCCAGTGGTTTCCATTGTTGAAAGAATGTAATTGCAAGTGCCGTTCAAAATCCCTGAAATGCGGCTGATCCGATTGGCCACCAGCCCTTCGCGCAACATTTTAAGCGATGGGATACCGCCAGCGACCGAGGCTTCCCCCGCCAACGCCAAGCCGGAGGCTTCTGCCAACGCCGCCAGCCGTGCGCCATGTTTTGCTAGCAAGGCTTTATTGGCGGTAACCACTGATTTTCCATTGCTCAACGCCGCTTCAATCAGATCAAGCGCCGGTCCATTTTCACCGCCAATCAGTTCCACCACCAAGTCGACATCATCACGCCGAGCGAGGGCAACCGGGTCTTGCTCAAAAGCAATCCCTTCCATTGAAAACCCGCGATCACGCCCAGCATCACGAGCAGACACCGCGGTCACCGTCATGGTCATCCCACTGCGCTGAGCAATCTGGTCGTGGTGATGTATCAACTGACGGGCGGTTTCTGCGCCCACGGTTCCAAGTCCGGCAATCGCGATCTTCATTGATCAATATCCATGGTTGTGGTTAAAACTCTTCATCTTATGTACGCGACAAGCCCCCGCGCGTCTAGCACTGCCACGCCTCTTGGTGTTGATTTTTGCCATGGGACTTTCCTTTGTTGGGCGGTTAATGCTGATCCGAAGGATGATTGACGCCATCGAAAATAGGAGCATCTCGATAATCGCGCATATCGACACCATCAAAACAACCAACATTGAAACCGTATTCCGAAGGATCGCTGCGCCGCCGGTGATAGACATAAGTGCCGCAAATTTTGCAAAAATAATGTTCGGCGGTATGCGTGTTAAACTGATAAAGCGTTAAAGCCTCTTGCCCCTTTTCCACCCGCAAATCATCACGCGGCACTGATGCGGTCGGCGCCCAGCGGCGACGGCACAGCGAACAATCACAACGCCCAGCCTTTTTCAAATCAATATCACTTGGGATGCTGATGATCACCGCACCGCAATGGCAAGCGCCTGTTTTTCGGGTATTCGTCATGCTATCCCCCATTAAGATTCGGTATTGTTCGAATTTAAGGCAAAATCAACGGCGGCTTGAGCGTGAAGCGCCGTGGTATCAAACATGGCATAGGGACAATCATCGGCGCTGATCAACATGGTGATTTCAGTGCATCCCAAGATGACGCAATCCGTCTGATCTTGATGTTTGGCGATGATGTCACGATAGGCGTCACGGGAAGTATCGTGAATAAGACCTTGGCAAAGTTCGTCGTAAATCACTTGATGCACCGTCGCGCGATCCGCCGCCTCTGGCACTACAACTTCCAAGCCAAAACAATCTTGCAGCCGGGATTTATAGAAATCTTGCTCCATGGTAAAAGCTGTCGCCAGCAATAAAGGGCGGTTCAATCCCTTGCGAACAATCGCCTCGCCCGTAGCGTCAGCAATATGCAAGATGGGCAAGCCTGAGGCTCTTTCAACATCATCCGCGCGTTTGTGCATGGTGTTGGTGGCAATCAGGATCGCTTCTGCGCCAGCGGCGGCAAGTTTACGTCCAGCCTCTGCCATGATCGCGCCAGCACCATCCCAATCGCCCTTATGCTGAAGGTCTTCTATCACGCTGAAATCAAGTGAATACATAACCAATTCAGCCGAATGCAACCCACCAAGGCGCGATTTAACCTCAGTATTGATGGCTTGGTAATAAAGCGCCGTGCTTTCCCAACTCATCCCACCTAAGATGCCTATAATGCGCATGTAGCCCCCAATTCATCGGCCATAATCGTCATTATGATAGGCTTGTTCCAACAAAGAAAACAAGGCCTTGCCAAGATTAAGATTATAGGCTTCAGTAATTTGGTGATTTGATGATGGAGGGTTTGATGACCACATCAACGCAAGGCAACAAAGCGACCTCGAATCAAGCCCAGAGCCAGTCTCGGCAAGAATGGCACTATCATCCTGATTTTCCGATTGATAACAACCCGCTGTTTTCATGGCCAATCCGGTGGCGCGATGCCTTCATCTATTACCGCGACGGCTGGTTAATGCTGTCGGAAATGACAATTTGCATTGGCTTGGCGGTGTTAATTTATGTTGTGGCAACCCCAGCCTTATCGCAAATACAGATGGATGAGGCGGGTTGGATGCTTGGCGTTTATGGACGTAATCTGTTGGTTTATGTCGGCGTAACGGGGTTGTTGCATTATTATTTTTATAGCCTGAAAGCGCAAAACACCGACCTCAAATATTTGCCGCAATTTTTATCCAAAGGCAGCCGCTTTTTATTCAACAATCAAGTCTACGATAATTTGACTTGGAGCATTGTGAGCGGCGTGACCATCTGGACTGGATATGAGATTCTAATGATGGGCGCTATGGCTAGTGGCGCTGTCCAAGTGATCGGATTTGATCAATACCCGATCTGGACAATCCTAGCCATGCCGCTGATCTCGATATGGATATCCTTTCATTTTTATTGCGTGCACCGATTGCTTCATTTCAAACCACTTTACGATCGCTTTCACGCTTTGCATCACCGCAATATCAATATTGGACCTTTTTCTGGGTTGGCCATGCACCCCGTGGAACATGGTTTTTACTTTTCATCCATCTTGATCCATTTCGTTGTGCCGACACATCCTGTTCATATCATTTTGCATTTTTATATGTTGGCGTTAGGCGCCTCTTTCGGGCATACCGGCTTTGATGGTTTGTTGATCAAAAACAAACGGCGACTGGCAATTGGCCATTTTCACCATCAATTGCATCACCGCTATTTTGAGTGCAATTATGGCGCGGTGGATATGCCTTGGGATTTGTTTTTTGGCACATTCCATGACGGCACACC
>CAYNQW010000021.1:0-18812 GCA_964399415.1 uncultured Hyphomicrobiales bacterium | reverse complement strand
GATGGGGCTTGAACTAATGGAGCCTGCGCCAATCGGCGGCGCGGACATTTCCCCAGCCAAGACTTCAGCGACATGACGGACAGCAATGTTGCTTTGGCGGCGAGACAATCGACCGGCGATATTCATCAAACACCCCATATCACCAGCCACCAAAAGATCAGGCTGTTGCGCTTCAACGTCTTGCGCCTTGCTATCGACCATCGCGCCAGAAATATCACCATATTTGACGGAAAACGTTCCGCCAAACCCGCAACAAGTATCGGCTTGATCAAGATCAACCACTTCAGCACCAGCCGCTTTTAGCAATTGCCGCGGCTGATCTTTGACCTGCATTTCACGCAAAGACGAGCAACTGTCATGATAAGCGACCCGCCCTTGGATTTGCCCCGGCACTGATTTCACGCCCAAAACATCAACCAAAAATGACGTTAACTCATGGCTTTTGGCGGCGATGGCAAGCGCTTGCTGACGATGGTGAGGGTTGGGGGCGTCTTCAAACAGCTCCACCAATTGATGCGCCAACATGCCCGCGCAAGACCCCGACGGCACCACCACATAATCGCAATCATCAAAACTTTCTAAGAAAGGGATCGCCACCGCCCGCGCCGCTTTTTTATCGCCTGAATTCCAAGCCGGTTGACCGCAACAGGATTGGCTTTCTGGAACAACAACTTCGCATCCTGCGGCTTCGAGCAATGTCAACGCCGCCATGCCAGCGCTTGGGCGCATCGCATCAATCAAACAAGTGACGAATAATCCCACTTTAGGCGATTGGCGAGATGAACGGGCAGAAGAAGACATGGGCAGAAAAACACTTAAGCGTTGTTATTGCACTGTTTCGGTTTCAACCAACAACCATGTCGGATCGGTGGAACTAATGTCGCGTTCAAAGGTCCAGAGATCAACAAAACTTTCCACGGTCTCAGCATCGCCATCCAACACCGAACCATCAGCGGCTTTTAAGAGACGCTGTTGTTGCGAGGCAAATTCAACGGTAATGGCCGCCACCCCATCGCGCAGTTTTGCGGATTTCACTTCCGCCCGGTCAATTGATTTCAGGTCAATCGTTAAAACTTCATCGGCTTTCAAGCGATCGCGGATTGCATCGGCAAAACCGATATTCATCTCATAACCAAGAAGTGGTTTAAGCGTTTCAAAATCACCATCGGCAAAGGCCTTAAGAATCATGCCATAAGCGGCACGCGCCCCTTCGACAAAAGTGTTTTCATCAAAATTAGGATCAGCCGACATTAACGCTGAAACCCCGTCGCCATTTAAGGTGGTCACTTCTGCTGGCGTCAATTGATCATCGCTATCGGTTTCATCAAAGCCATGCTGACGCGAAAAATCTTGCTCAAACCCCGTGCGCTTGCCTAGGACGGATCGCAACCGAAGCCCTAAGAAAATTGCAATAATTGCAAAAATCAGAATATCTATTAGCGGTATTCCAGCGGGCATGGATTTTTTCCTCTCACGGGCGATTGGCGTTTACGAATACTATACCTTTTTTAGCATAAAACGCTCAAAAAGAATTTAGACCTTTTATTCTGGTTACGACTTCATACATATTAGATAGTAACCTTCGGCGGTTTAAGCAAGTCGCCAAGGAAAAAGGATTTCTTGAAAGGACGATCCTCGTGCTTGGATTTATCATCTTCGCTCTGATGATTGGCGTCATTTGGCTAGAAATTACGGTTTTTGGCATCATCGGTCACGAGATTGGTGTGCTTTTGACGATTATCGGTGTTTTTGTGACCGCTGGGCTGGGGTTGCGATTGTTGCGGTCTTCGGGACGGGCAACGATGCAACGCATGGCGCAATCGGTTCAAGCCGGGCGACCGCCTATTCTCGATGTTGCTGATGGCGTAGCCATATTAACAGGCGCGGGGTTGTTGTTAATCCCCGGATACGCCACCGATGCATTGGGGTTAGTTCTGTTTATTCCAGGATTGCGCACGATGTTGGTCATCACGCTTTATGGGTTGCTCCGGCCGTTTGCGGCGCGCTATTCATCGCGCTCATCCTTTCAATTTTATCAAAATCGCTTTACAGAAGGCTTTACAAGAGGGGGAACTCAAAGTGAGCCTTTTGGTGAGCCATCCTCCTCCCGCCACCAGAAGCCAAACCCATCGTCCCCCAACTCAAGATCAATTGGCGATGATGCCGCCAACACCATCATCGAAGGCGACTATAAACGCCAAGACAAATCAGATCGCAACTAACCAAGCGCCATAATCATGCCAGAAGGAGGCATCAATGACCAAAAAGAAAGACGCCAAAGAGCAAACGGAAACTCAAGAACAGCAACCACAATTGGTGATCCACACTCAATATATTAAAGACTTTTCTTTTGAAAACCCAAATTCTCCAAAGGTATTAATCGAAAAAGACGGTCAGCCGGATATTGAAATCAACGTCAATGTCTCCGCCAATCCACAACCACAAGAACGGCTTTTTGAGGTGGTGCTTCATATCCGCGCGTCCGCCAAACGAAATGAATCAACCATGTTTATCGCCGAATTGTCCTACGCGGCGATCATTCAAGTGGGCGATAGCGTCGATGAAAAAACGCTTCATCCTATTGTCATGATCGAAGGCCCGCGGCTGATCTTCCCATTCGCCCGCGCTATTCTAGCAGAAGTAACCCAAGCGGGCGGTTTTATGCCGTTGAACATTCAGCCGATTGATTTTGTCCGGGTTTATCAGAACGGCATGGAATCCGCCGCCGGCAATGCCTAAGACGCCTCATCTGGCGTGGCTGCGGTCAGGCTTGGGTCATAACGCGACCATAACGGGTCTTTCAAGCCGCTGATAAACGCTTGATGGGCAAGGCGTTCGTCTTCGCTGGCCTGATGCGGCCGTGGTTCTCGACGTTCTGATGAGGATGAAGGCAAGAGTGATGATGGATCATTTGCGGCGGATGGCGATGCTTGCTCCCCATCCATCATCAAACTGAGGCCGCGTTGTTTGCCGCCGATCAATTCCACATAAACTTCGGCCAAAAGGTCCGCGTCGATTAATGCGCCGTGCAATTCTCGATGGCTGTTGTCAATGGTAAAGCGTCGGCATAGGGCATCAAGGCTGGCTTGAGCGCCGGGAAATTTTTTCCGCGCCAAGACTAAGGTATCGACAACGCGATCCATCGGGATGGTTGGCTTGTCGCAACGCTCCAATTCCGCGTTGATGAAACTCATATCAAATGGCGCGTTGTGAATCACCAGCACATCATGGCCGATAAAGTCCAAAAACCCGTCGACAAAATGAGCAAAAACAGGCTCACCCGCCACCCGCTCATCGGTGATGCCGTGAACCGCCATGGCGTCAGGGTCAATCGGGCGTTCGGGATTAATATAGACATGATAAGTCTGTCCGGTGGGCACTTGGTTGATCATTTCCAGCGCGCCAATCTCGACAATGCGGTGACCTTCAAGCGGGTTTAAGCCGGTGGTTTCTGTATCCAATACAATTTCACGCATCATCAGTCTCTTAGATCGGTTTTGATAAATTGGGCGGAAAAGCACGACATTGTTGCAAACACTGCTGAATATAAAAACGGCTCACCCGCCGACCATAATCGGTGGGCACAATAAAATCTGCTTTTTGCCGCTTGAGGGCATCAGGCATTTGCAATTGCAGAATAGCATTCAGGCGGTCTTCTGTCATGCCCGGACGCGCCAAGGCACGGCGTCGTTGTTGATACGCTGACGCCGATGCCACCACCGTAGCGGAACATTCTTTTTCACCACCTGTTTCAAACAACAACGGCACATCAAGCCCAACGCACCAAGCCTGCTGATCCCGATGATGCTTTAACCAAGAGTCACGGTCTTGCCGCACCAACGGATGCAAGATCGCTTCCAACGCTTGGCGAGCCGAGCCATCGTTGAAAACAAGCCGACCTAACGTTGGGCGATCAATGGCGCCATTTTGTCCAAGCGCTGAAGGAAATTGTTTTGCCACGAGAGGCGTTGCCTTGCCATCTTTGGCCATGAGATCATGCACCGCTTGATCAGCGTCATGCACGGGGATGCCTTCGTCCCGAAATTGCTGTGCCATTGTCGATTTTCCCATGGCGATTGATCCGGTCAGCCCTAAGATAATCATGATGCGGCTTGCTCTGTCGGCATAGGTTTTAGCCCATGGTCGCGCAAAAAAGCCATCATTGGCAAAAGCGGCAATCCCAATACAGCATAAGGACAGCCTTGAATTTTACTAATGATCTGCGCGCCTAATCGTTCCATCATATAAACCCCTGGCGTGGCGGTCATCGCCTCGCCAAGATGGTCGAGATAAGCATCAATCGCGGCATCGTCTAAAGTTCGGATTGACACGGACGGGCTTTCACCATGATGCCAAAGGCGGCGCCCATGTTCGTAAATCACGGCGACCGTAACCAATTGATGGGTTTGACCAGACAACGCGCGCAAACTTGCTTGGGCATCCGCTCGGCTAACCGGTTTTGAAAACCAATCTTCACCTTGCACCAACAACTGATCCGCGCCAATGACATAAGCGTTAGGATATTGCCCGCTGATTTGTTGGGCTTTCATTTCAGCGATCATGGTTGTTGCATCAAGGGCAGAGAGATTTTCAGCTTTTGCCGCTTGTTTCAGGCTGTCTTCATCCACTGACGCCGGTTTGACATCAAACAGCAATCCCGCTTCCGTTAGCATCGACTTCCGTGTTGGGCTGCCCGATGCTAATATCAATGGGTGATCCGTAAGGCCATAACTCATGCGTTGTCGCCTTGTTTTTCCAGCCACCGGCTGTGCAAATTGATGATTGCCGCGGCGGTTTCTTCCACCGAACGGCGGGTTACGTCGATCATCGGCCATTGATGCCTGATGAATAACTTTCGGGCTGAGGCGACCTCTTCAGCGATTTTATCGAGATCGGCGTAATCGGTTAATTCTTGTTCGTTCATCGCCACCAACCGATTGCGGCGGATTTGCGCCAATCGACGGGCGTCTTTGATCAGGCCAACAATAAACATGGATTGATGCGGAAAATCATCGAGCGGCATTTTCACCCCCGGCACCAACGGATAATTGGCGACTTTATAGCCGCGATGCGCCAGGTAAATCGACGTTGGTGTTTTGGAACTGCGCGACACGCCAACAATGATGATATCAGCGTTATGCACCGTCGAAATGGCCTGACCATCATCATGCTGGATGGTAAAATCAAGCGCTTCCATACGATCAAAATACGCCCGATCCATGCGGTGTTGCCCGCCAATCACCCCTGATTCCGGCTCACCTAAAATTTTAGAGACCGTATGCACCACATGATCAAGCACGCTGACCGATGGAATATCATGGCGATGGCAAATCGCTTCCATCTGTTGGCGTAAATTGCGATCGGCAATACTGAACAGCACCACCCCGCCATGCTTTTCGATGGCCGCTTCGATGGCGGTTAAATGATCTTCGGTGCGAACCAGTGTCCAGATATGTTCAATGGCTTGCACATTTTTGAATTGCGCTAAAGCCGCTCTGCCCATTTGATGGGTGGTTTCTCCCGTTGAATCAGAAACCAGATGCAAATGCAATTTCCGAAGCGTGGCCGTCATGATGCAACCCCGCTCAGCGCCGCTAGAGGAATGGAAAACTTGTGGATAAAATGCGGGTAAATCAACAGATTATTTTCCTTGCCGATATTCTTCAATTAACCCTATCAATTATCCGATGGTTTATCCACATGCAGATAACATTTTCTTTGATCTTTGTTTTATGGGGATAAAAATTAAGATCGTTTGTTCTGCGGCATTTCGAGGCATTGTTTTTGTGGATAAACTTGTGGATAAAACTGGGGTTGTTGTTTTTACCGAATTTCCACTATGCAACCACTACATCAACCTTATTATTATTAATTATAATAGATTCTTGTATAGGATAAGACCATGCGACTTCAGAAAACATTAAGCGGCGTTAAAGATGCAAAAACGCCGATGTGGTTTATGCGTCAAGCAGGTCGATACTTGCCAGAATACCGTGCTTTGCGCGCGTCTGAACCTGATTTTATTTCTTATTGCTTAAACAGCCCTAAAGCCGCGGAAGCAACCTTACAGCCGGTTGACCGTTATGATGTCGACGCGGCGATTATTTTTTCTGATATTTTGATGATACCATGGGCGATGGGGGCTGGGGTTCATTTTGTGACCGGCGAAGGGCCTAAATTAACCGCGCTTGAACAACCTGAAGATATTGATCGTTTATCAAGCGATGATCTGCTCACCCAATTGGCGCCGGTCGCTGAAGGGTTGCGCTTAACGCGCGCCCGTTTGGACGCTTCCAAAAGTCTGATTGGTTTTTGTGGCGCGCCATGGACCGTCGCAACGTATATGATCGAGGGGGGAAGCAGCCGCGATTTTAAGAAATCACGGTCTTGGCTTTGGCAAAACCCCGATGCGATGGATCACCTGCTTGATCGGATTGCCGATGAGAGCATCCGACTATTGGAAATGAAAGCACAGGCAGGGGCTGACGTTTTGATGGTGTTTGACAGTTGGGCAAGCGCCGTGCCGTCCTATTTTCAGGAACGGGTGGTCACGCGTCCGATGCGGCGGATCACCGATGGTCTGAGATCGCGGGGCATTAAAGCGCCAATCATTGGATTTCCCAAAGCTATCGGCGAAAATATAATTGCTTATGCTGAACAAGCAGGGATTAACGGCATTGGGCTTGATCACAGCGTTGATATGCGTTGGGCTGATGCTAATTTGCCTAAATCCTTAGCGGTTCAAGGAAATCTGGATCCATTAGCGGTGATAACGGGCGGCAAAGAGATGTTGGCGTCCGCGGATGCGATAATGGAAGCTTGCGCTTCTCGCCCGCATATTTTTAATCTTGGCCATGGGTTTAATCCCGAAACGCCGCCTGATCATGTGGCGGCGTTGGTCGCGCATATCAGAGGGTGGGAATAAACCATGTATCTTTGGATAAAAGCCTTTCACTTGATCGCCGCGATTTCTTGGATGGTTGGGCTGTTATATCTGCCGAGGCTTTATGTCTATCACGCTATGGTTGAGCCGGGGTCTGCCCGCGCAGAAACCTTTGTCTTGATGGAACGGCGATTGTTAAAAGCGATCATGAACCCTGCCATGATTGTGACCTTTGCTCTTGGCTTGTGGATGATCCACCTCAATCCTGGATTGATTGAACAAAACTGGTTTCTTGTTAAATTTGGCTTGGTTTTTTTGCTTGCCGGTGTTCATGGCAAATTGGCTAAAATGCGTAAAGGGCTGGAAAGCGGGGAAGATATCCGCAGCGATCGCTATTACCGGGTTTGGAATGAAGTGCCGACGGTGTTTTTAATCGCCATTATTATTCTGGTTATTGTTCAGCCGTTTTAAGCGGATATTCTCCGATCAAATCTGCTGAAACCGAGATATTGACAGTTTTCGCGCTTTTATATTATCATAAGTTTTAATAAGAGTGCTGTTCTGCACCACACCCTCCCTTATTTTTAATATTTTTTGGCGGTTGCCATGAATCTACAAGACCTCAAGAAAAAATCCCCTGCGGATTTATTGTCTTACGCTGAAGAACTTGAAATCGAAAACGCGTCCACCTTGCGTAAGCAAGACATGATGTTCGCTATTCTCAAACAATTGGCCGAAGATGAGGTTGCTATTTACGGCAGTGGCGTGCTGGAAGTGTTATCCGATGGCTTTGGTTTTCTGCGCTCGCCAGAATCCAATTATTTGCCGGGCCCTGATGATATCTACGTCTCGCCCAGCCAAATTCGCCGCTTTAGTTTGCGCACGGGCGATACGGTGGATGGCGAAATTCGCGCCCCCAAAGAAGGCGAGCGTTATTTTGCCCTTCTAAAAGTCGAACAAGTTAATTTCGAAGACCCTCAAGCGGTGCGTCAGCGCATTAACTTTGACAATTTGACCCCGCTTTACCCTGAAGAAAAACTGACGCTGGAATTGCCGTTTAACCCTGAAACCAAAGACAACACCCCGCGGGTGATTGATCTGGTGGCGCCGATGGGCAAAGGCCAACGTGGTTTGATCGTTGCGCCACCGCGCACGGGTAAAACCATGATGTTGCAATCCATCGCCCATGCGATTTCCGAAAATCACCCAGAAGTCTATCTGATTGTGTTGTTGATCGACGAGCGCCCAGAAGAAGTCACGGATATGGAACGTTCGGTTAATGGTGAAGTGATTTCATCAACCTTTGATGAACCGGCGGTGCGCCACGTTCAAGTCACCGATATGGTGATCGAAAAAGCCAAGCGATTGGTGGAACATAAACGCGATGTGGTGATTCTGCTCGACAGCATCACGCGACTGGCACGGGCTTACAACACGGTGGTGCCATCATCGGGTAAAGTCTTGACCGGCGGTGTTGATGCCAATGCCTTGCAACGGCCAAAGCGTTTCTTTGGCGCGGCGCGTAACATCGAAGAGGGTGGTTCGCTGACCATTATCGCAACGGCGCTGATCGAAACAGGCTCTCGCATGGATGAGGTGATCTTTGAAGAATTCAAAGGCACCGGCAACTCAGAAGTGGTGCTTGATCGTAAACTTTCCGATAAGCGCACCTTCCCTGCGATTGATATCACCCGTTCTGGCACCCGTAAGGAAGAATTGCTGGTGGATAAAGACACGCTTGCCAAGATGTGGGTGCTGCGCCGAATCCTGATGCAGATGGGGCCTGTCGACGCCATGGAATTCCTGGTCGATAAACTTAAGCAATCGAAGGATAATAACGACTTCTTCACCGCGATGAATTCATAAAATAGTTATTTATCAATAAGTTACCAATAAATCACACGGCGAACTGTCGTTCATGGGCGATCAAAGCTGCTTTGATGGCAAGGTTGCGGTGATCTTTCGGTGACAAACTGCGAATCGCGCCATAATTACCAAGACTGCCGTCATGCTTTGTCACGCGATGGCAAGGAATGATCAATGGGATAGGGTTTTTGGCGCAGGCTGATCCGGCGGCGCGTGACGCGTTCGGCGCCCCTGCCATTTTAGCAAAATCCTTGTAGGTGACGGTTTTGCCGCAATCGATTTGCCGCATAACGGTGAGCCAACGGTTTAAGGCAGGGCTGGTCTCTGGTGCTACTTCGATATCAAAGTCTCGGCGTGTGCCTGCACAATATTCGCGAATCTGTCGCCATGTTTCACGGGAAACATCGTCAGCATTCGTATCGTCATCGGAGCTGGTGATTGCCCAATCCAGAGCGGTCACCGCTTGACCGTTGCTATAAACAGTCAGCCAGCCGAAAGGGGTTTGGTGAGTTTCACTGAACATCGGTCTTGTTCTCCTAATCCGTGCGGTTTAAGGTCGAGGCCAAGTTTTCATTGCCTCGTTGATTTGTCCCGGAACAGATTTTGGGGTAACACAACGACTCATCGTAACAAGTCGCTAAAGGTTCAGCAAGTGATCCGTTTGACCGATACTATTTTTGCTCTCGCCACCCCGCCGGGTAAATCTGCGGTTCAGATTATCCGCATTTCTGGGGCAGGGTCAGCGCGTGCTTTGAAAGCGTTGACGGGCAAGGTGCCGGCGCCTCGGCAAGCGCATTTCACGTCTATTTGCGATGACAATGGCGATTTGTTGGATCAAGCGCTGGTGCTGTATTTTCAAGCTCCGGCAAGCGCGACGGGGGAAGACACAGCCGAATTGCATCTCCATGGCAGTCCCGTTCTTGGACGGATGGTGATGGAACGGCTGGAAACTTTGCCGCGTTTCCGTCTTGCGGACCCGGGTGAGTTTTCGCGCCGGGCTTTTCTCAATGGTAAAATCAATCTCGATCAAGCCGAAGGTATCGCTGATATTATTGACGCCAATACCATCACCCAACACCAACAAGCGATTCGTCAATTGGATGGTGCGTTAAGTCGGAAAACCGATGATTGGCGGCAAATGATCATCAGCATTTCTGCGGAATTGGCGGCCTTGATTGATTTCGCCGATGAAGATTTGCCGAGCGATGTGGCGGATCAATTGCTTCAGCAATTAACTGACCTTCAATCGGATTTGGATGCCGCCATTGCTACGGCGCATCGCGGCATGATTCGCCGTGATGGGGTTAAGATTGCGTTGATTGGCAAGCCTAATGCGGGCAAATCCACCTTGCTCAATCATTTGGTTGGCGATGATCGGGCGATTGTCTCCGATGAAGCCGGCACCACCCGCGATCTGGTTGAAGTGGCCATGGATATTGACGGCGTTTTTGTTACCATCACGGATACCGCTGGATTGCGTGAAGCCGCAGGCGCGGTGGAAGAAGAGGGGGTGCGCCGCGCCCGCCAAGCTGCCGCCCAATCGGAAGTTATTCTTGTCTTGGTGGATGCGTTGGAAACCGATCCGGTGGCGGCGTATCAAGATTTGATCGCAAGCGTGCCTTTTCCTGAAGATTCAATAGAAACGCCGAGAATCCTGCCAATTTTAACCAAAACAGATCAAACGATGCCGAGCCGTGTGTTGCCAGAATGGTTGATGATATCTGTCCATAAAGGGTCTGGGCTTCAGGCGTTGGATGAAAACATTTCAGCGTTGATCGCCGATGTTCTGCCCAAAGATGAAGCGCCGCTGTTGACGCGCCAACGCCATTTGTCGCAGGTGAAGATCGCCGCTGAGGCTTTGCGTGATGCAGCCTCGCATCACCCCAACGATGCGCCAGAACTCATGGCCGAAGACCTTCGCCGTGCCGCCACGGCTTTAGGCCGTATCAGCGGTCATGTCGATGTCGAAGACTTGCTGGATCATATCTTCAGCCGCTTCTGCATTGGCAAATAACGCCATAAATCGAGCAGAATTGACGCTGGATGCGCATCGGCGTATGGTGCGTGGAATTTCCTAAGGCAAAATTAAGCACGTTAAAGGCGGATCGGCGGATCATGAATGCGATGACCTATGATGTACTGGTGGTGGGTGGCGGTCATGCTGGCGTTGAAGCGGCGGCGGCGGCGGCTCGCATGGGCGCGCGGGTTGCGCTGATCACCATGACCAAGGCCACCATTGGCGAAATGTCTTGCAATCCTGCGATTGGCGGCCTTGGAAAAGGCCATTTGGTGCGGGAAATTGATGCCATGGATGGATTGATGGCGCGCGCGATTGACCAATCGGGCATTCAATTCCGGATGTTGAATAAATCCCGAGGGCCGGCGGTTCAAGGGCCACGATCTCAAGCCGATCGGGCGCTGTATCGGCAGGCGATCCAAGACTTGCTTGCTGAAGAAGATCAATTGGACATCATTGAAGCCGCGGTTGGTGATCTTGAGATTAATCAAGGACGGCTCACCGGCTTAATCACTGAAGATGGCCGCGTTTTTCGCGCTCCGGCGGCGGTTTTGACCACGGGAACTTTTCTTGGCGGTATTATTCATCTGGGACAAGAACGGCAGGAAGCTGGGCGTTTTGGCGAAGCGCCATCAAATTTACTGGCGCAACGGTTGCGGAATCCAGCCCTGAACTTGCCCATGGCTCGGCTGAAGACGGGCACCCCCGCGCGGTTGGATGGACGCACCATCAACTGGTCAATTTTAGAAATGCAGCCAGCGGATAATCCGCCGGTTCCGTTCTCGACCTTGACGGAAAAAATCACCGTTCCTCAAATTGATTGCGGCATCACCCGGACAACGGCTGAAACCCACCGGATTATTGCCGATTCCATCCATCTTTCTGCGGTTTATTCTGGGCAAATTGAAGGCACGGGGCCGCGCTATTGCCCGTCTATTGAAGATAAGGTGGTGCGGTTTTCCGATCGCCAATCGCATCAGATCTTTCTTGAGCCTGAAGGTTTGGATGATCCCACGGTTTATCCCAATGGAATTTCCACCAGCCTGCCACGCGATGTGCAAGATGCCATGATCAAGACGATTCCCGGGCTGGAAACCGCAACTATCCTAAGATACGGCTATGCCATTGAATATGATTGCATTGATCCGCGTGCGCTGACCCGGCAATTGGAATTAAAAGCCATTTCAGGGCTTTTTCTAGCGGGACAAATCAACGGCACCACCGGCTATGAAGAAGCGGCGGCGCAGGGGCTGATGGCTGGGGCAAATGCGGCGCTGAAAGCCAGTGGAAGCGCGGATTCCTTTGTATTGGATCGTGCCGATGCTTATACCGGCGTCATGATTGATGATTTGATCACCCGTGGCGCGCCAGAACCTTATCGCATGTTTACGTCTCGCGCCGAATATCGGCTGTTGCTGCGGGCGGATAATGCCGACCAACGCTTGACGGATAAAGCCGCGGCGATTGGATTGGTGCGCTCGGCTCGCTTGGATCACTGGAAACAGAAGAAAAAAGCCTTATCCGATGGCGCGGCGTTGTTGGAAAAAGTCAAAGCCGGTCCGCTTGACCTTGCGCATCATGATTTGCCGGTGCCGCGCAATGGTCGAAAGCAATCTGCGGCGGATTTGCTGTCGCGCGATGGCATTGATTTTGATTGCCTCATTCCGCTTTGGCCTGAATTAGAAGCCATTCCTAAGGCTTTTCGGCGGCAATTGGAGGTCGATTGCCGTTATCGCGGTTATGTGGATCGCCAACAATCGGATATTGATGCCTTGCGCCGCGATGAAGCGTTGATGATTCCTCATGATCTTGATTATAGCGCGATTGGCGGCTTGTCGGCGGAAAGTGTGGATATTTTGAGCCGTCATCAGCCTCAAACGATTGGTCAAGCCGGACGATTGCCAGGGTTGACGCCCGCCGCGGTGGTCGCGGTTATTCGGCATTTGCGGCGAGCCGCCTAATGACACCCTCAAAGCCTCGTTTGCAAGCCTCAGATGTTTTTGATGCGCTCAATGTTTCACGGGAAACATCGGCGCGGTTATCCGATTATGTTGATCTGCTCAAGAAATGGCAGAAAACCATCAATCTGGTGAGCAACAACACATTGGATGATGTATGGGATCGGCATATTCTCGATTGCGGGCAGATTTTTCCCTTCACGGGTGATGCGGCTAGTAAGATCATGGATGTCGGCAGTGGCGCCGGATTGCCGGGCTTGGTGCTGGCCATCATGCGGCATGGCCAATGGGGGGATGAGGCCACGCCGGTCACGCTTGTTGAATCCGACCAGCGTAAATGCGCTTTTTTGAGCGTGGCGGCGCATTCTTGTGGGGTGAGCGTCGATATTCGCAATCAACGCCTTGAAGCGTTAGAAGCCATGCAACCAGACATCATCACCGCCCGAGCGTTGGCCAGCGTCGACACCCTGCTCGATTGGACCAAGGCGCAACATCACCCAATGCTTAAATGTGTGTTTTTGAAGGGCGAACAAGTCGATGAGGAATTGACCTCACTGTCGGAAAAGCCCAATATCAAGATTGAAAAATCACCAAGCCTCAGCCAAGGCAATGGCGTTATTTTGCGTCTAACCGGTTTAGGGTGAGGGATATTTATTAAATAATATCAAAGGGTTAACATCTTATGCCTTGTCGAATCATGGCCGTGACCAATCAAAAGGGCGGCGTTGGCAAAACAACGACCACGGTCAATCTGGCGACCGCGCTTGCGGCATCCAAACGCCGTGTCTTGGTCATTGATGCAGACCCCCAAGGCAATGCCAGCACAGGCTTTGGTCTTGATCTTGATGATCGCGATGATGATCTCTACCAATTGTTGAGCGGCCAAGTGACGGTAGAAGCGGCTATTCATTCGACGTCGATCAAAGGGCTGAAGGTGATTCCATCCACCAATGATCTGTCGGCGATTGAAATTGAATTATCGAATTACGATGATCGTGAATATCGCCTCAAGACCATCACCGATGGCTTGCGGGATCAATATGATTACATCTTGATTGATTGCCCCCCATCGCTTGGCTTGTTGACGGTTAATGCTCTGAGCGCGGCGGATTCGGCCTTGGTGCCGCTTCAATGTGAATATTATGCCCTTGAAGGCTTGTCGCAATTGATGAAAACCATTGAAGCGGTGCGCGGCGGCCTTAACCCAACCCTAGAATTGCAGGGCGTTGTTTTGACCATGTATGACCAACGCAATCGGCTATCCTCCTTGGTGGCAAGCGATGTTCGCTCGCATCTTGGCTCGCTGGTTTACGCCACGATCATTCCTCGCAATGTGCGGGTTTCGGAAGCGCCGTCTTATGGCAAGCCGGTGTTGCTCTATGATCTCAATTGCCCAGGCTCGAAAGCCTATATTGCCCTTGCGGGTGAAGTCATCAAACAAGAAGGACAAGCGGCATGACCAAAACACCATCTTCGGCCAAAACCAAATCGCCTGTGTCAGGAAAATCCGCCCCAAAAGGTTTGGGCAAGGGTCTTTCTGCGTTATTGGGGGATACGGCGGCTATTCGTGCTGTTGGCGGGGTGGCAACAACCGTGTCATCAAGTGGCGGTTCTGCTTCATCGTCAGGGGTGACCAGTGTACCCATTGAATATATTTCAAGCGGCCTTTACCAGCCGCGCGATGTCTTTGATGAAGACAGTTTGAATGATCTGGCCGAAAGCATCCGCCAACATGGCATCGTTCAGCCGTTATTGGTGCGTCCAAAACCGGTTGGAAAAGCCGAAGCCTATGAATTGATCGCTGGTGAGCGGCGTTGGCGTGCGGCTCAGAAAGCAGGGCTTCATGACGTCCCCGTGGTGATCAGAGATGCCGATGATCAGATGGCGGCTGAAATCGCCATGATCGAAAATATTCAGCGCCGTGACTTGAGCGCCATTGAAGAAGCCGAAGGGTATCGCCGGCTGATCACAGAGTTTGAATACACGCAAGACGCGCTGTCAAAAGTCATTGGCAAGTCGCGCAGTCATTTGGCAAACACGATGCGCTTGCTGAATCTGCCGGAAGAGGTCAAGGCTCATGTGAAAAACGGGGTGCTGACGGCTGGTCAGGTGCGGCCTTTGATTGGCCGTCATGATGCCGCCCAATTGGCGGCGCAAATTCTCAACCGAGGGATGAGCGCGCGGCAAGTCGAAGCATTGGTTACCGCCCAAGACAGGCCGCCACGCGCCAAACCAGAAAAATCCACGGATCTGATTGCCTTGGAACATGAACTTGCCGCTAGCACCGGGCTTGAGGTTACGGTCACCGATAAAGGTGAGGCAGGAGTCATCACCATCAAATACAGTGATCTTGATCAATTTGATGAAATCGTCAAACGCCTAAAATCGTCATAATATCAAATTGATAGAGATTATCGCTTGACCGCAATCGCCAAGGCCATCAATGCTTGGGCGGCGGCGGTATCGGCGGCAATGCCATGCCGCGATTGTTGTTCGGCTTCCACCAAACGATCTATGGCGCGGCGGCAACGTGTGGCTGACCAAGATTGCAAATGCGTCTCGACCATACGTTTTTCGTTAAAAAATACTGGCGGCTTTACGCTGTTCATGGCTTGATCGCGGGGCAAGCCTGTTTCCATCGCCGCCGCGATGCGGAATAAACGTTGGAAATACATTTGCCCTGATCGCAAGACTTGCTCACCGGCAATGGCGTTTTGCTGCAATCGGCTTAAGGCGGTGCTGAGCGATTTGACATTACCGCTGGCGGCGGCATGGATTGCGTCATTCACGGAAATAGCCGCACCATCACCAAGAGCGTGTTGAGCGGCATCGAGGGTAAGCGTGCCATCAGGACCCGCAAGAAGCACCAATTTATCAATTTCACTTCGGCTGGCCATTCGATCCGCGCCCAGTTGAGCGGTGATCCAGCCCATGGTGGATGAATCGGTTTTGATATTGTGTTGACGAAACACCTCAGCCACCAATTGCCCAAGGGATTGATTGGTATCGGCGTAGCATCCCAAGGCCGCCGCTTGGTCATGTTGTTCAAACAATTTCACCAGCGCAGATTTGGTGTTGAGGTCTTCGCCGCCGGTGCAAATGGTGATGCTTTCGGCGGGCGGGTTTTCAAGCAGGGTTTTGCACGCATTAAGCCCGGATCCCCCCAATTGATGCACCCGGACAAGGCGCACCCCGCCCATAGGCGGCATCGCACCCGCGCTATCAATCAAAAGTGATGGGTCTTTGGCAATATCCTCACCATTTAGAGACGTCACGCTAAACGGATCGTTGATATCAGGGGCATATTTCTCGGCGAGCGATCGGCTGCGCTCTTGAATTAAACCGCGATCATGGCCGTAAATCAAAATCGCGCGAAGATCAGCCGGTGGGTTGGCGAGAAAGGGGTCAACACCACGGCCGGAAATTTTCATGACGAGGCCGCTTCGCGGGTGAAATACAATAAAAGCCGCTGATATACTTTTTGTGCTAAATTGATGCTAAGCCGTTCCTCAGCATGGAGAAAGGCTTGTTCTTCGCCAAATTCTGAAGAAACCCCACCGATGGAAGCGGATGATGACACTGATTTGCTGATCAAAATTTCACCAATCTCTTGATCATAAAGCGAATATTGGACGCGCATGGTCATGCTGTTATCGCTGCGCGATGAGGTGATGGTTGCGCTCAAATCATATCGCGACCCGATACGCTCTCCAATCAGGCGTTCCATTTCTTGGCGGAACAGTTGTTCGGTGCGGCCTTCGGTGGTGTTGATGGTGAGTTGCTGCAATTGTTGTTGAACATCGACGGGTAGGCTTGAGACGCAGCCATTCAGTCCAATAACGGCGATGAGGGCAAAAAGAAGATTGAGCATGGGTTTACGCAACAACATTGACAATCCTATTGGGCACAACAATGACTTTCTTGGGGTTTTGACCATCGAGAATTTTCTGAACCGCGGGCAATGCCAACGCCATTTCTTCAGCAATGGCCTTATCGCAATCAGGGGTGATATCAATGGTGCCGCGCAATTTGCCATTCACCTGCACGCCGATGCTGATTTTGTCTTCCACCAACCAAGCGGGGTCAGCTTCTGGCCATGGCGTTTCGGCGATCATCGTTTCATGCCCGAGGGTTTCCCAAATTTCTTCAGCGATATGCGGCGCGATTGGCGCCATCAATTGCACCAATTGTTCGAGGGCAAACCGCCGCGCCCATTGTTGGCTTTCGCTATTGCCTTTGGTGTCACTGATGCTGTTTGACAGGGTGTAAAGCGCCGCCACACAGCGGTTGAAACGAAAGCGGTCAATATCTTCAGAAATGCTAGCAATCGCTCGATGCGTTGCGCCAATCAAGGTTTTTGCTTGATCATCCAAATCAGAAGGCATGGTCATGCCTTTGGGCGCGAGGGATAACCCTTGGTCAGGCAGTGCGTCGGGTTGAGCCATGCGCCATAATTTATGGATAAACCGTGACGCGCCTTCAACCCCTGCATTGGTCCATTCCATATCGCGTTCCGGCGGCGAATCTGACATCATGAAAAGCCGCGCCGTATCCGCGCCGTAACCTGAAATGATCAATTCAGGGTCAATAACATTGCGCTTGGATTTGCTCATTTTTTCAATACGGCCAGCGGTGACGTGATCTTGATTGCCGCGTTTGACCCATTGATTCTCGCCTTGGCGTTCGACTTCCGTGGGGAATAGCCATTGGCCGGATGAATCGCGGAAGGTCTGATGACAAACCATGCCTTGGGTCATCATGCCATCGAAAGGCTCATCCAGATCAAGATACCCGCAAGCAGAAAGAGCGCGGGTGAAAAACCGTGAATACAGCAAATGCAGAACAGCGTGTTCAACCCCGCCAATATATTGATCAACGGGCAACCAGTATTTCACCGCTTCTTTCGAAAAAGCAATTTCGGGGTTGGGATCAGCAAAACGTAAAAAATACCAAGAACTTTCAAAAAACGTGTCAAAAGTATCGGTCTCGCGCTCCGCCGCACCGCCACAAGATGGGCAGGTGGTGTGTTTCCATGTGGGGTGATTGGCGATGGGATTGCCTGGCTGATCAAATTGAACATCTTCTGGCAAAGTGACTGGCAATTGATCTTCAGGCACAGGTTGAATCCCGCATTGATCGCAATGAATCACTGGGATGGGGCAACCCCAATAGCGTTGCCGAGAGACGCCCCAATCGCGCAGACGCCAAGTGGTCTCACCGGTGCCCGCGTCAAGGTCTTCCAATTTGGCAATCGCCGCGGCGATGCCCTCTTCAACCGTCAGCCCATCGAGAAAACGCGAATTGAACAACCGGCCATCGCCCGTATAGGCGGTGTCGGTGACGGTAAACGCTTTGGCATCAACGCCTTCGGGCAAAACAACAGGGATGACGGGCAAGCCATATTTATTGGCAAAATCAAGGTCACGTTGATCATGACCGGCAGAGCCAAAAATCGCCCCCGTGCCGTAATCCATCAGGACAAAATTAGCGGCGTAAACCGGCAGTTTGATCGTCGCATCAAAAGGATGATCCACGGTGAGGCCGGTATCCATCCCCTTCTTTTCCGCCGCTTCAATGGTGGCTTGCGATGTCCCCATGCGATTGCATTCTTCGACGAAATCATTGAGTTCAGCGTTATTTTCCGCAAGATGAAGCACCAAAGGATGATTGGCGGCGAGCGCAATAAACGACGCGCCAAACAAGGTATCTGGGCGGGTGGTGAACACTTCAATTTTCGAATCAGCACCGTCTGGCACGGTGGTCAAGGGGAAGCGGACGCGCGCGCCTTGCGATTTCCCGATCCAATTGTGCTGCATGATGCGGACACGATCAGGCCAACGGTCGAGGCCTTCGATGGCGGTGAGCAGTTCTTCTGAAAAAGCGGTGATTTTCAAAAACCATTGCGATAATAAGCGCCGCTCAACCGGTGCGCCAGAACGCCAGCCGCAACCATCAACCACTTGTTCATTGGCCAAGACGGTGTTTTCCACTGGATCCCAATTGACCCAACTTTCCTTTTTATACGCCAGTCCGTGTTTCATGAAATCAAGAAACATTTTCTGCTCAAACCGGTAATAGGTATCGTCGC